>JAUSOK010000034.1 GCA_030656035.1 Syntrophales bacterium | reverse complement strand
TTCATAATCCAACCTCACATAGAGATGAAAAAGCATCTTGGAATCAATCCGGTCAAATTCATTGGACTTGCTTACCTTGAAAGAGCGCGGACTGTCAAGTTTGAAAGACTATCACAAAATAGAATTTTCTGTCTTTCACCTTGACAGGTCCTCTATTTTCTGAAAAATTGCGGTGGAAAATGAGAGGCAAAGCCGCAAATGTCGCCGAATGACTGGAAAATTAAATATCCAGGCAAATTTGAACCGTTAACAACGATATTCGGTCATATCCGCCGGGGCAACAGTATCTTTATCGGTTCCGCCTGCGCCGAACCCCAGCATCTGGTTCAAGAGATGATCCGCTATGTCAAATCCAATCCCAAGGCCTTTTTTGACGCGGAAGTCCTGCATGTGCGGAGCCTGGGGGTGGCGCCCTATGCCACGGAAAAATTCAAGCAGAATTTCCGCCACAACTCCTTTTTTATCGGCGACAGTACCCGGGATGCCGTCAACAAGGGCCTGGCGGATTATACCCCGATTTTCCTGTCCCGGGTCCCGGATCTGTTTCATCGCGGCCTGGTGCGTGTGGACATCGCCCTGATTCAGACGTCGCCGCCCGACAATCATGGCTATATGAGTCTCGGCATCAGCGTGGACATCGTGAAAGCGGCGGCGGAAAAGGCAAGGCTCGTCGTGGCGCAGGTCAATACCCACATGCCGCGCGTTCACGGCGATACGTTTATTCATGTCAATGATGTGGACTATCTGGTCCCCTATGACGAGCTGCTTCTGGAATACCAGCCGGAAGCGGATACGGACATCGCCCGGCAAATCGGTAAATATGTTTCCCGGCTGATCGAGGACGGCGACACGATCCAGGTCGGTTATGGCCGGATCCCCAACGCCGTCCTGTCTCACCTTTCCGACAAAAAACACCTGGGCGTCCACAGCGAACTGGTTACCGACGGCATCATCGCGCTGATGCAAAAAGGGGTCATCGATAATTCCCGAAAAACCGTTAATCGCGGGAAAACAGTGGCCACCTTCTGCATGGGACACAAGGATACCTATGATTATCTCAACGATAATCCCTCCATCGAGTTCAGAACGGTTGATTATACCAACGACCCTCTGGTTATCGCCAGTCAGGAAAACATGGTCGCCATCAACAGCGCCCTGGAAATTGACCTGACCGGACAGGCCACGGCGGAATCCATCGGGACGATGTCCCACAGCGGTGTTGGGGGACAGGCGGATTTCATGCGCGGGGCGGTTCTGGCCAAAGGGGGCAAGGCCATCCTGACCCTGCAATCCACCGCTGCCTCCGACGTGGCTTCCCGGATTGTTCCATGCCTGAGGCAGGGCGCCGGAGCCACCCTGATCCGGGGGGATGTCCGCTACGTGGTCACCGAATACGGGATCGCCTATCTGCACGGTAAGAATATGCGCGAACGGGCCATGGAACTGATCGGCATCGCCCATCCCAAATTCAGAAACTGGCTGATCGAGGAAGCCAAAAAGATTGATCTGATTTATCGCGACCAGGCCTTCCTGCCCGGTAAAAGCGGCGAGTATCCGGAACATCTGGAGACCTGGCGGACCACAAGGGAGGGGGTGAGTCTTCTGTTCAGGCCCATCAAAATGAGCGACGAGCCCCTGCTGAAAACCTTTGTTTACTCCCTTTCTGATCAGAGCATGTACCGCCGCTTCATGTCGGTGCGTAAAGACATGCCGCACGAACGCCTGCAGAAGCTGGTCGTCATTGATTACAGCAAGGAAATGGCCGTATTGGCTGTCATATCCCAGGAGGGCAAGGAGCACATTCTGGGCGTGGGACGATATTATATTGACGATCAGTTGCATACGGCCGAAGTGGCCTTTGCCGTGCGCGATGATTATCATCAACGCGGCATCGGAACGGAACTGCTGTCCTACCTGACCTACCTGGCCAGACGGGAAGGTCTGCTGGGCTTTACCGCAGAAGTTCTCGCGGAAAACAAACCCATGCTGCATACATTTGAGCAGGGCGGTTTTGACCTTGAAAAGAAGATCGCCGACGGAATCTATGAACTCAGGATGACTTTCAAAGAATGACGTTCTTGTCTATTATCAATAGAATGACAGCAGCGGAAAGACAAAGGAATTAGAATTTTCGGAAATGGTTGCATCCTATCTGAACATCGGCGATCAGCAAATGGGATCGCATGAAAGGCTGACTTTGGATTCGAAGAATCAGCGGAGCTCAAAGGGGCTTGTGCCGTGATTTCAAGAAATCGGAATCATCATGGATCTTCCCGCAACCGTGAATTCATCTATTTGATTATCTGGGGCTTTGCCCTGGTCATCAGTTCGTTTGTATTTCTCTACCTGGGTTACCGGATCGATCAAACCTACAATACAGAACCGTTCCTCATGATCGGCTTTTTCCTGTTGGCGGTCGCGATCTGCATCGGGAAATTTTATCAGATCGTCTGGCGCAAGTGGGCAGATCAGGAATTGCGGGAGAGTGAGCAGCGCCTCTACAGCATCCTTCAGGGCTCTCCGATTGCGACCTTCGTCCTGGGAAAGGATCACCGCGTGATCTACTGGAACAGGGCTATTGAAGTCCTCAGCAAAATAAAAGCCGAAGACGTGATCAAAACAACTGACCACTGGAAGGCCTTTTACAACACACAGAGGCCCTGCATGGCCGATCTGCTGGTGGATGAAACCCTCGATGCCATTCCCCAATGGTATTCCGGCCTCTGCACCAAATCCAAGCTCATCGACGAGGCCTATGAGGGGATAGACTTCTTTCCGGTCCTGGGGGAAAAAGGAAAATGGCTGCGCTTTACGGCCGCAGTGATCCGGGATTCTTCCGGCTATCTGATCGGCGCCGTGGAAGCGCTGGAAGACATCACGGAGCAGAAACAAGCGGAAGAAGAATTGATCAAAATCAAGAAGCTGGAATCCCTCGGCATTCTTGCAGGCGGGATTGCCAATGATTTCGGCAGCCTTTTATCCGCCATCCTGCGCAACATCTTCCTGGCAAAAATTTCTGTCGCCGATGAAGACAATATCCTGGAACAGGGCCTGGAAATCGCCGAAAAAGCAAGCCTCCAGGCAAAGGAATTGACCAACCGGCTCATTACCTTTTCCAAGGGCGGAAATCCGATCCGGAAATCGACCCCGCTTGTCCCGCTCTTGCAGGAAACGGCAGCGACGACCATTAACGATACGAACATCTCCTGTCAATTCGATCTGCCCGATGATCTCTGGAACGTTGATATTGACGACAGCCATATCAGGCAGGTCATCCGGAATCTGTTGATCAATGCCCGGGAAGCCATGCCAAATGGGGGGATCGTTCATATTCGCGCTAAAAATATCGTCGTCTCGTCAGGCGATAGCCTGCCTCTCAGAGAAGGAAAATATGTCAAATGGTCCGTGGAAGATCATGGAGTCGGCATTCCCATGGAACACCTGGAAAAACTGTTTGAGCCTTATTTTACCACAAAACAGAAAAGCGATTCTACCGGGATCGGTCTTGGGCTGGCTATGTGTTACGCCATCATCAAGAAGCACGACGGTTTTATCACCGTGCAATCGGAACCCCAGGTGGGGACGATTGTGGATGTCTATCTTCCTGAGGCGAAGACGAACAGTTATTCAGAAAACAATAACACAGATGTGTCAGCAGTCGGCAGAGAGAAGATTCTGGTCATGGATCATGATGCGGTCATGCGGAATGCGGCAGAAATTATGCTCCATTTCCTGGGCTATGACTGCGACTTTGCCCGCAACCCGGAGAATGCCCTCCGGTATTACCGGACGGCATTGGAAGCAAACCGGCCCTACACCGCCGTTATTCTGGATTCAACCACCCCTGAGGGTGTGGAAAACATTCTGCAGTCGCTGCGGCAGATAAATCCACATGTAAAAGCCATCATCGCCGGTGAAGATATCCATCATCATCCGCTATTGGCAGAGTTCCGGTCGCAAGGGTTCAGCGGCGGCGTCATCCGGCCATACACGATTGATGACCTGAAAGCGGCTCTGAATCCTCAACCGTGATAACCCCCGGGAAGAATGGATCCGCAAAGGAATTGAAAAATTTGGGGCAGGCTTCGTCCCTATTCGAACTTCCAGGTCGTTCCGACAGGGGAGTCCTCGATCGTGATTTTTTTTGCGGCCAGGATGTCCCGGATCTCATCGGCCTTCTGCCAGTTTCTGGCCGACCGGGCGGCCTGCCTCGCAGTAATGAGGGTTTCAATCTCCGCCGTGTCAAGGCCTCTCTTGGCCGCTTCCCGGTCCCGGTCCTGCTCAAAATAGACATGGGGATCTGTGCGAAAAAAGCCAAGCACGCCTCCGAGGTCGATCAGGATATCCTGTGCCGTTTTAAGAAGTAAAACGGTCTCGGGCGAGCGGACAAATGTCCTGTCGGCCATAAACCCGTTCATTAACCGGACGGCCTCAAACATATGCCCCAGCGCCCTGGCCGTATTGAAATCGTCATCCATGGCCTCGATAAAATGAACAGGCAGAGATGACAGCTTTTCATACATTTCCCTGTCCTTCCCTGACAATCCGGATGGATTCGCCTCGGCGCCGGCGGAAGGCAGGGCCAACAACGCCTTGATCCGTTTGAGTGCGCTGTAAAAGCGGTCCATGCCCGTCCTCGCCTCGGCCAGGGCCTCCTCCGAAAAATCCACCGGGCTCCGGTAATGGCTCTGCAGCAGAAACAGTCTCAAAACATCTGGGTGGTAAGCCGCCAGCATGTCCCGGATCGTAAAGAAATTATCGAGCGATTTCGACATCTTCTCACTGTTGATCCGGACGAAGCCGTTGTGTACCCAGTAGTGGGCAAGGGGTTTGCCTGTCGCCCCCTCGGATTGGGCGATCTCATTTTCGTGATGGGGAAAAATCAGGTCTTCTCCGCCGCCGTGGATGTCAAAGGTATCCCCCAGAAAGATCTGACTCATGACGGAGCATTCGATGTGCCATCCCGGGCGTCCCCGTCCCCAGGGACTTTCCCACCAGGGCTCTCCTTCCTTGCTCGCTTTCCAGAGAGCAAAATCGAGGGGATTCCTTTTTTTATCATTCACGTCCACGCGGGCGCCTGCCATCATCTCGTCCAGATTCCGGCCAGACAGCTTTCCGTAACCCGGAAAGTTTTTTACAGCATAATAAACATCCCCGTCCACCTCGTAGGCAAGCCCCTTCTCCGCGAGTTTCCCGATCAGGCTGATCATTTCCCGAATGTACGTTGTGGCCCTGGGAGCAAAGGAGGGACGGGCCACGCCAAGCCGGTCCATATCCTCGTCATGTTCGCGGATATAGCGCTCGGAGATGTCCGCAATGCCGCCCCCTGCTTCATGGCTTTTCTGGATAATCTTGTCATCCACATCGGTAAAATTTTTTACGAAGGTTACGTCGTAACCCCGGCGCCGCAGGTATCTTGTGATCGTGTCGAATACAACTGCGGAACGGGCATGACCGACATGACAGACATCATAGACGGTAATGCCGCAGGCATAGATGCCGACTTTCCCGTCCCGGATAGGTTGAAATGCCTCTTTTTTCCGGGTGAGCGTGTTGTAGAGGGTAATCGACATGGAACCTCTCTCTTTCTTTACATTTATAGCCACGATGGAAAACGCCGGGGGCAATGGCCGCTATGGAAAACGGGAGATCCCGGTCAGTCCCGTCTCTTCGCTGCATCCACAAATCAAGTTCATATTCTGAATGGCCTGACCGGCCGCCCCCTTGATCAAATTATCGATTGCCGACAGGATAATCACCCGTTTCGTTCTTTTATCTATGGTTACCCCGATGTCACAAAAGTTTGAGCCGCAGACCGAAGAAATATTCGGAAATGCGCCGGGCTTACAGATTCTGACAAATGGTTCATCCTGATAATGCCGCCGATAGAGATCCGTCAATTCATCCGGCGTCGTATCTGGTCGCAGGGATCCATAAATCGTACTCAGAATGCCCCGGTTGACAGGAAGCAGATGGGGGGTGAAAGAAATCCTGATCTCGCACCCGGCCAGCGTGGCGAGTTCCTGCTCCATTTCGGGGATATGGCGATGCTGGCCGCCAACATTATAGGCCTTGAATCCTTCATTGACTTCGCAGAACAGAGAGGCAACCTGCGGTTCCCGCCCGGCCCCGCTGACGCCGGATTTAGCATCGACAATGATGGAAGCCGTGTCGATCCAGCCGGCCTTGAGCAGAGGGGCGAGCCCCAGGATCACGCTGGTGGGGTAGCATCCGGGATTGGCAACCAGGCTGGCTTTCCGGATCGTCTCACGATAAAGTTCAGGAATGCCGTAAGCCGCCTGGGCCAGCAACACCGGCGCCGCATGCTTTCCATACCAGCGCTCATACTCGGCCACCTCCCGCAAACGAAAATCCGCACTCAGATCGATCACCTTTTTCCCGGCTGCCAGAAACGCCGGGGCCACGGTCATGGAAACCCCGTGGGGAAGCGCTAAGAATACAACATCGGCGAGACGGGCGACCTCAGCGGGCGATGCGTTCATGAAAGTGAGATCCGTCAACCCCTGAAAAACAGGATAGACATCCGTAAGTGGAACCCCCGCGTACCGGCGCGACGTGATAGCCGTAACCGCCACCGCCGGATGAAAGAGCAGATGCTTTAAAAGCTCCAGACCCGTGTACCCGCTGGCCCCGTAAACGCCGACTTTGATCATCGCATCATCTCCTCGTCACGTCCTTGTCCCTGAACCTCTTAAGAAAAAGCAACCCTGTAAATCTGTAAAAAAAAGGGAGGCCGCAGCCCCCCTGATTCGTGTTATCGTTTTGAAAACTGGAACCTTTTCCTCGCTCCTGGCTGGCCATACTTTTTTCTTTCCTTGATCCGGGAATCCCGTGTGAGAAATCCCGCTCTTTTCAGGGTCGAACGCAATGCCAGATCATATTCCACGAGAACTTTGGAGATGCCGTGTTTGATGGCGCCAGCCTGTCCGGCGACGCCGCCACCGCACACATTTATGAAAAAATCGAATTTATCCTTTTTACCTGTCATCTCAAGTGGTTGCTGGATCAGCATCTTCAAGCTGTCCCGTGTAAAATAATCATCAAAATTCCTTTTATTGATGGTCAGAAGGCCGCTGCCTTCCTTCATATACACTCTCGCAATCGCGCTTTTTCTCTTCCCTGTGGCATAAAAGCGTTTATCCGTCATCTTATTCTCCCCATCAGCAGGATGCCCTGCTCCTGATCTATCTGCCTTTTAGGCTTCCTGATTATAATTCCAGTGTTTGCGGGCATTGCGCCGCGTGGCCATGATCACTTCCGGCGTAGATTTTGAGTTTCTTTAACATCGCCCGGCCCAGGGAATTTTTCGGAAGCATCCCTTTGACGGCAATACGCAGTGCCTCCGTCGGTTTTTCCGAAAGCATTTTCCCCGCGGTGATTTGCTTAATCCCCCCCGGATACCCGGAATGACGGTAATATATCTTATCCGTCAACTTCTTGCCGGATAACTGGACCTTGCCGGCATTTACCACAATCACAAAATCCCCGGTATCCACGTAAGGCGTATAAACGGGTTTATCCTTGCCGCGCAGCCGCTTTGCAATTTCACTGGCCAACCTGCCCAAGACTTTGCCCTCGGCGTCGATAACAAGCCAGTTTCTTTCGACATTTTCCTTCTTTGCCTGAAATGTTTTCATAGACCACCAAACTCCTGAATTAAGCTGTGCAAGATACGCAATTTTCGATACTTTGTCAAGAAAAAACCTTTAGGTATAACTATTTTTTATCGTGGCGCGGAAACCGTCGCTTAAATACGGGGATATCCGCATTGTTTTATTGACTGCCGAACGTTCCGAGTCCGTACAGGTTCAGGGTCAACATATATGTCCGGTCTAATTTATCGCCATCCGTGGAAACGCCGGATTGATTGATGGTGGTGTTTAATTTCTCGGCATAGCTTAATACCACACTCCAGCATTGTTTCTGGTAACGGATGCCTATCGTTTTTTCGAAGTCTTTCTGTAGCAATTGATTCCGCCGATGATTATAGGTCAGGTCGAAGGATTTCGTGACCACTGCCTTCAGATAGAGATTGATCTCTTCGATGGAATACTGTGTATAACGATAACCCAGAACGGCCACATCGCCCCGCGTATCGCTGAGGGCCAAATCGTAATTGGCCTGGCTCCAGGTCGTCTTGTTGACATCGTACGTATTTCTGGCCATGAAGGAAAGATATTGAAAGGGTATGAAATCAACTTCCATCGCCACAGATCCGAAAGGCTTGCGGTCGCCGCCGGTCGCGGCGACATCCCGGTGCGATTCTATGATGTCAAAAGTCTGCGCCAATTTAAAGCGGAGAAACTCCCGGTAATTCTTTTTGCCGTCCTTGTCCTTCAATCTGGCCATGAAGCTGTTGGTCAAGGCGTAGGTGAGGGTCTGCTGTTCGCCGACGGGTGCAATAAAATTAGGCAGGTCCGCCTGATTCACATAGGGAACATAGGTATAGGTCAGCTCCGGTACGATGCTGTGCCGGATTTTCTCCAGCGTCTGGCCGCCGATATTGAAAACCCGGCTTACTTCTGTATTCGCATACAATGAGGCAATATACAAATTCCGGTTACCCTGCTTGCCCGACGGAACCGGCTCCTGATCCTCCCTCCGCCACATAACCTCCGATAGGGCCAAAGCCGGTGTCATCATTCCATATCCGCCAAGGTTGATGGGGAGCGACAGGGTGGGTTTGAGCTCGTAGAAATGTCCCTTTTGTCCAACACCCCGGTAGAAATAATCATAAATTGATGTAAATTCAAAGTTAACCGGCGACTTGAAAAGCGCGTGTTTGACCCCCGTCAGGGTTACCTCCGGATATTTCTGCAGGGTGGCTTCATTGGAAACGGCGGCAAAATTGTCTGTAGAGCTGCCTGAAACCGTGAAGTTGTATAAAGACCAGTTTTTCACCAGCCGCGCGGTTGATTCCAGAGAGCCCAGGGTCTCATTGCCCATAAAAGGTACTTTCCGAAACCGTTGATCCTCGGTCGTGGCGTAGTTGCTCAAGTAATAGTTGTTGGAGGAGAAATCCTTGAAATACCAGCTGTCGGATACTTTCCGGATATCTGTCCGGAAATAAAAACTGGGATCGAAATTGGTTTGGTGGTTCAGATACAGGGACCATCGCTGCTGATCCGACTGCCAGTCCCGGCTGATGCCGCCCGCCGTCTCTTTCACACGACCGGTGTCATTCATGAAATCGCCATAAAACGTGCCAAAGTTATTGGGGCTGGTAAAGTAGCGGAACTCGACGCCCTGTTTGTATCCCCTCTTATCCATATAACGCTGATAGAGCGTTGCATCCATGTCATCGGATATGGCCCAGAAAAACGGAATCTCCACGTCCGTGCCGAGTTTGGTGTCGGAAAAGGCAAAGTAAGGGGAGAGCAGCCCCGATTGACGCTTGGTTTTAGCCGGAAAGATGAGATAGGGGATATACAGGACCGGAATACCCTTTGCCATTAACCTTGCATGCTTCAGCGTGCCATATCCTTCTAGCGTAACGTCGAGTTTGTCACCAGCTAACTGCCAGGCCGGAGACGGCCCGTCACAGGTTGTCGCTTTGGCACCGCCGTCTACCACATAGCTGAACTCCCCTGTTTTGATAATCCGGTCTCCTGCCAAATAGAAATGATTCTGAGCCATGAATGCCCGCCCCCTGTAGGCAACACCGGTCTTGTCCCTGATGTCAAAGTCTATCCGGTCCCCTTCCAGGGTATCCTGACCACTCTTGAGCTTTACGTTCCCCTCTGCCCGGGCCTGGTCACGGCTTTTTTCCAGAAAGACATCATCTGCGGTTAAAATGCCCTTGACATAGGTGATGACGACATTTCCCGTGGCGTGATAGGTGTTTTGTTCCTGATCATAGGAGATGCTGTCCGCTTCAATCGTTACCGGATCACCGGATGTACCGCCTGATGTCTGACTCCTCTGGCATATGCCCGGCGACGCCTGCAGAGCAAGAAGCAACAGGATGATGATCGATAGCCCTATTCCCTTACGCATCACGTTCCACATCGTTCGCTAAAGAAACGTTTGGCGGCGCCAATCAGATAAAGAGACCCGGTCACGCAGATCAGATCTTCTGCAGTAGCGGAGGCCAGAGACTTGAGCAGCGCTTCCTCCGGCTTTTCAATGATCTCGACACGGCGGTGATACCGCATCGCTATTGGCAGGAGTGCCGCCGGAGCCAGAGACCTCTCGTTTTCCGGTCGGGCCAGAATGACTTTGTCCGCCAGCGGCGACAGCCTTCTCAACATGGTCCTGCAATCCTTATCATCAAGAGCGCCGAAAATAACGGTCAGACGGCGATAGCGGAATTCTTCTTTCAAGGCGGCGCAGAGACTGGAAATGCCTGCCGGATTATGGGCACCGTCAATGAGCACTGTCGGTCGCTTTTGAAGGATTTCCAGGCGCCCCTCCCATCGAGTTTCACTTAGCCCCTGGCGAATAGCCTCTTCCTGCACGGCAAGACCATGCTCGGCCAGAAGCGCTACCGCGCCTACCGCTAAAGCCGCATTGTCCATCTGATGCCTTCCCTTGAGCGGACAGCAAAGATGGTCATACCTTCTGTTCAGACCCCGGAATGAAAATCCCCCCTCTTTCTGTTTCCTGACTTTGATTTCATGCCCCAGTCTGAAAAAACGGGACTGCTTCTTCCGGCACGCCTCCTTAATCATTCCAACAATCCGTTTTTGCCTGGAGGCGGTGAGACAGCAACCGTTTTTTCTGATGATCCCGCTCTTTTCCCGGGCAATCCGTTCAAGCGTCTTCCCCAGGTAATGGCCGTGATCCAGGGAAATATTCGAAATCACTGAAACGGCCGGTTCGACAACGTTCGTCGCGTCCAGCCTTCCTCCCATCCCCACCTCGAGGACGGCGACATCCACCCGCTCTTGCTCAAAAAAATGAAAGGCCATGGCAGTGAGAAATTCAAAATAGGTGAGGTCCTCGCGCAACTGCCGAATGATCGCATCCGCACACGCCCGCAGGTCTTCCGTGGCAATCATGTGTCCATCAATCCGGATACGTTCCCGGACATCCAGAAGATGCGGTGAGGTATAAAGACCTGTGCGGAAACCGCCGGCGGTGAGCATCGCAGCCGACATCGCCGCAATGGAACCTTTACCGTTGGTCCCGCCGATGACCATGCATGTATATTTTCGTTCAGGATGCTTCATCCTGACCAGAAGGCGGCGCAGGGGCGCAAGCCCCAACCGGATGGGCCGACTGCTTAAACCATCCAGGTATGCAAGCGGATCCATCGATGCCACGGCCCCGTCCATTCAATCCTGCCTGCCTGAGACTAAAAAAAGCCATGGGCTGGCTGAAATGCCATTCAACCCATGGCATCGACTTTGATACCAAAAAAACCGATCAGGGAACGACCTTGAAAACCTCATCGCCCGGACGAACACGATCGGCGACCTTGATCCCGATATAATCGCCGGCCACGGCCTGGTCAACCTTCTGATTATTCACTTCCATCGAATCAACGACATGTGTCACATCCGTTGTATGACCGAAGATTTTAATCGTATCCAGGATATGCAACACGCCCTCCGTGATCTTGACTGCGGCGACAGACGGTTTAGCAAAAAACTTTACCACTTCGCCAATCTTTTCTTCCGCCATAATGACCTCCTTACCGATGATTATCATTAGAAAGACAAGATGTGCCGGAAACCACTGCGGGCCGAAAATATATCTTTTTATGGAAAAACACAAGAAGAAATGAAAAACCAACAAAAAAAGGCAGGATCTCGAAAAATCCTGCCTTTACAATCGACCCCTGTCCTGTCGCGGGTAATCATTCCGCGATCCCCGGTTCTCTCCAGGATATCATGATGCGGCGGGGACAGCCTTCTTCTTGGGTTTCTTCTTTTGTACGGTGTCAATAAATTCAATGCTGGACAGGGGCGCATTGTCACCCGTCCGATAACCCATCTTGATGATTCTTGTATATCCCCCTGTACGCTGACGATAGCGCTCTGACAGTTCACTGAATAGCTTCCCCACCACTTCCGGATCTCTGACAAAGGCCAGAGCCTGTCTCCGGGCATGGAGGTCACCCCGTTTGCCCAAGGTGATCATTTTTTCAGCAACTTTCTTGAGTTCCTTGGCTTTGACATCCGTTGTCTTGACCTTTTCATATTTTAAAAAGGAAGTAACCATATTCCTCAGCATGGCTTTCCTATGGCTTGATGTCCTGCCGAGCTTACTTCCTGCTTTCCCGTGACGCATTGATCATCTTCCTTTCCTGTTGGCGGTTCTTTCTGTCATTCCCCTGCTGTTTTCTCCGGGTCTTCCTTTGCTTCATCCTTGCTCCAGGGAGGGAAATCCAACTTTAAGCCGAAACTCAAACCCATCTCCTGCAGGATATCCTTAATCTCGTTCAAGGACTTCCTGCCGAAATTTTTTGTTTTCAACATTTCCGCTTCAGTCTTTTGAACAAGTTCGCCGATAAGATTAATCCCGGCGTTTTTCAGGCAATTGGCCGATCTGACAGACAGTTCGAGATCATCCACATGCCTCAGCAGATGGTCATTGATACTATCCTCTTCTTTCAGGCCGGGCTGCTCCCCCTGCTCTTCCGCTTCGTTGAAATTTATAAAGATGTCCAGTTGGTCCTTCAATATTTTAGCCGCAAAGGCGAGGGCGTCTTCGGGCCAGACACTGCCGTCTGTCCAGATCTCCAAAACCAGCCTGTCATAGTCAGCGATCTGACCGACGCGGGCATGGGTCACAGTATAATTGACCTTCTTTATGGGAGAAAACACCGCGTCGATATTAATCGTCCCTTCGGGCTGATCGTCGTCTCTCTCCTTCTTTGCCGGAACATAACCCTTGCCCATCTTTGCAACCATCTGCGCCCTGAGAGGAGACTCCCCGGACAGGGTGGCAACATGATGTTCCGGATTCAGAACCTCCACCGTCGCATCGCAGATCAGGTCGCCTGCCGTTAACGGTCCTTCCTTGGACGTGTCCAGTTGAACGACGCGGGGGCCATCCTGGTGGAGCTTCAAACGTACGCCTTTCAGATTGAGAATGATGTCGGCAACGTCTTCCTTCACACCCGGAACCGTTGAAAATTCATGGACAACCCCATCGATCCGGACCGAAACGATTGATGCACCCTGGATGGACGACAGAAGAACCCTTCTGAGCGCGTTCCCGAATGTAATGCCGAAGCCTCTCTCCAGAGGCTGACAAATGAACTCTCCGTAAAAACGCGTATGGGTCGCCTCATCAATCTCGATCCGCTTCGGCCTTATGATACTGCGCCAATTTCTTTGCATAATGATTATTCCCTACCCTTCGGGTCCTGTTGCAGATTTATCTCAGTGGTTGACTTTATTTCGAATATAGTTCGACAACCAATTGTTCTTGAACCGGCATGGTCAATTCGTCCCGCACCGGGAATACCTTTACCTTGCCTTTAAAGTTTTCCTTGTCCAGTTCGAGCCACGGGGGCACACCGCGCCTCGCAACGGTTTCCAGAGCCTCCTGAATCCGCTCCACTTTCCTGCTGCCTTCCCTGACCTGAATGTCATCGCCCACCCTGACCAGGAAAGAGGGGATGTTCACCGGCTTGCCGCTCACCAGAAAGTGATTATGCCTGACAAGCTGCCGCGCCTCGTTTCTTGAGTTGGCAAATCCCATCCGAAACACCGTATTGTCAAGCCGCCGCTCCAGGAACAACAGCAGGTTTGTCCCTGTGATTCCTTTTTGCCGGTCCGCCTTTTCAAAGTAACCCCGGAACTGCTTCTCCAGCAGACCATACATTCTTTTGAGCTTCTGCTTGGCCCTTAACTGAACACCGTAATCTGAATGCTTTTTCCTGATCTGTCCGTGTTCACCCGGAGCATAACTCCGCCGCTCAAAGGCACATTTCTCACTGTAACAGCGATCTCCCTTAAGAAACAGCTTCAGACCCTCTCTACGGCACAACCTACACGCGGATTCTCTATATCTTGCCAAAGACGCCTCCCTGATTTAACGTTATTTCTTCACCACTTTCTACCAATTTTTTCATCAACGCATTCCTGCCTCACACCCTTCGTCGTTTCGGAGGACGACAACCGTTATGGGGAATGGGGGTGACGTCCCGTATCAGGCTGATATTCAAGCCAGCCAATTGCAGAGACCGCAGGGCAGACTCACGCCCTGAGCCAGGACCTTTCACGTACACCTGGACGCTTCGCATCCCATGCTCTTTCGCTTTTCTAACCGCATCTTCCGCCGCCATCTGTGCGGCAAAGGGCGTGCTCTTTCGCGACCCCTTGAATCCCTGCATCCCGGCGGATGCCCAGGCGATCACATTGCCGCTCAGGTCCGTGATGGTGATAATCGTGTTGTTGAAAGTCGATTGAATATGGGCAACCCCTTCAGTAATATTCTTCTTTTCTTTCCTTTTCCCTGTCTTCCTGACTGGCTTAGCCATTGATCCTCCCGATCACTGCGATTTATTTCTTTTTCCCTGCGATGGACCGCCGGGGTCCTTTTCGCGTCCGGGCGTTGGTGCTGGTCCGCTGGCCTCTCACGGGCAGGCCCTTGCGGTGCCGCAACCCCCGATAGGCGCCGATATCCATGAGCCGTTTCAAAGACATGGAAATCTCTCGACGTAAATCACCCTCAACCTTATGGTCCCTGTCGATAACATTTCTGATCGCGGTAATTTCCCCATCGGCAAGATGATCCGTTTTTGTATCCGCACTGACGCCTGCCTTTTGAAGAATATCTTTAGACCTTGAACGCCCTATGCCATAGATATAGGTCAGTGCGATCTCCATTCTTTTGTTTTTGGGTAAGTCCACCCCTGCAATTCTTGCCACCTGCCATCCTCCTGATTAAATAAACCGCTCCTACCCCTGTCTCTGCTTGTGCTTGGGATTTTCACAAATGATTCTCAAAACGCCGCGGCGCTTGATAATTTTACATTTGACACATATCTTTTTAACGGAAGACCGTACCTTCATAATGCATGCTCCTCAAACCGATTGTGAACCGCCCTGGGCCAGAGACTCGTCGCCTGCCATACCCGCCCCGCATACCCGCGGCCCGTTTATTTCGTCCTGTAGACGATTCTGCCCCGGGTTAAGTCATAGGGCGACAACTCAACCGTTACCTTATCTCCGGGCAGTATTTTTATGAAGTGCATGCGCATTTTCCCCGAAATATGGGCAAGAACGCGATGTCCATTATCCAGCTCCACGCGAAACATGGCATTGGGCAATGGCTCCACAACACGCCCTTCAACCTCTATGGGTTCTTCTTTCGCCATCAAGTGTTCCTGTTTTTTAGTTCCTTATTAAGCTCAGGATGACCGGGCCTTCGTCTGTAACGGCCACCGTATGCTCAAAATGCGCCGATAACTGACCGTCTTCGGTGACAACCGTCCAACCATCGGAAAGAAGCCTGACTTTGTACGTCCCCGCATTCACCATGGGTTCAATGGCAAGTACCATTCCGCTTTTTAATTCAACCCCTCTGCCGCTCACCCCGTAATTTGGAACTTGCGGTTCTTCATGCAGGTTTTTGCCGATGCCATGACCGACAAAGTCCCTGACGACGGAGAACCCTGCTGCCTCGACCCGGCTCTGCACTGCCGCGGAAATATCGCCCAGTCTGTTCCCCGCCCGGGCCTGGTGGATTCCATCATAAAGGCTCTGCTCCGTCGTCTGCAGCAACAGCCTGGCCTCCTCGGCGATATCACCGACGGGTAGGGTGATCGCGGCATCCCCGTAATATCCCTGGTAGCGGGCGCCGAAATCCAGACTGACAATATCTCCGTGTTTAAGAACCCGGTTGGACGGCATCCCATGCACGACTTCTGAGTTAACGGATGTACACAGAGCAAAAGGATAGCCGCGATACCCTTTAAACGCGGGCGTGGCTCCTCTTTTTTTAGCCAGCTCCTCGGAATAGCGATTGAGTTCCAACGTCGTTATGCCGGGCCTTATTTTTTCTTTCAGTTCTTTCAGGATCTCCGCAACAATGATGTTACTCGTCCTTATTTTTTCGATTTCCTCAGGTTGCTTGAGGATAATCATCTTATTAAAACCTTCCCACAGATTGCGCCGCTCACCGCCTCCTGGCGGCAATCCGCCCTTTCTTCATAAAACCTTCATACTGCCTCGTCAGCAGATGCGTTTCAATCTGGCCCGCCGTATCGAGGGCAACCCCGACAACGATCAAAAGCGCCGTTCCCCCAAAATAAAAGGGTACGTTGAAGTAACTGATCAGAATACTGGGAAGGACGCAAACCGCCGAAACGTAAATCGCACCGCTGAAGGTCAACCGGGTCAGCACGTCATCAATGTAATCCGCCGTTTTCTTTCCCGGCCGGATTCCCGGCACATAACCGCCGTACTTTTTCATATTGTCGGCCACATCCACAGGATTAAAGGTCACTGCCGTATAAAAGTAACAGAAAAAAACAATAAAGGCGACGTAGAGCAGCTCATACCCGACGCGTCCCGGCACCAGGGCGTCGGCGATGGACTTCATCCACGGATGGGGAATAAAATTCGCTATGGTTGCGGGAAACATGATAATGGAAGACGCAAAAATGGGCGGAATCACGCCTGCCGTATTGACCTTTAAAGGCAGGTGAGTCGTTTGACCGCCGTACATCTTTCTTCCTACAATCCGCTTTGCATATTGAACCGGGATCCGCCGCTGGCCGCTTTCCACAAAGACGATGACGCCCACCACTGCGACCATCATGACGATTAAAAAAATGATGGCAAAGATACCCATCTCCCCTGCAGACATCAGGCTGAAGGTGCTGAAAATCGCCGTCGGGGCCCCGCATACGATCCCGGCAAAAATGATCAGAGAAATTCCGTTGCCGATCCCCTTTTCCGTGATCTGTTCACCGATCCACATGATAAAGGCCGTACCGGCTGTCAGGGTAATCACCGTCATCATTCTAAAGGCCCATCCAGGTTCAATGACGATCGACACCCCCGTCGGACCGGCCATGTTTTCCAGACCGATGGCAATGCCGAATCCCTGAATGACACTAAGAATTACCGTCCCATAGCGCGTGTACTGGGTAATCTTTCTTCTGCCGGCATCGCCTTCCTTGGATAATTTTTCCAGATGGGGAATGGCTACCGTCAACAGCTGGAGAATAATGGATGCGCTGATATATGGCATGATCCCTAGGGCAAAGACGGACAGATTGCTCAAGGCGCCACCGGCAAACATGTCAAAGAGCCCCAGCAATGATCCCTTTGCTTGCGCAAAAAAAGCGGCCAGCGCTGCCGTGTCTATCCCCGGCGTCGTCACATGGGCGCCGATCCGATAAACGATGAGCATCAGAAAGGTAAAAAGTATCCGCTTCTGCAGCTCCGGTATCTTGGAAATATTTTTTAAACCACCTAACAAATCAGTTGACCTCTATAATCGACCCGCCGGCAGCTTCAATTTTGGTTCTGGCCCCCTGGCTGACCATGTCCACTTTCACCGAAAGGGGATAATCAATCATCCCCTTGCCCAGTAGCTTGATACCGTCGTATTTTCTATTCACGAGACCGGCCCGGATGAGACTCTCCGCGTCAATGACGGACCCTGCCGGGAATTTATTTAACTGCTCGATATTAATAGCAACAATAATTTTTCGGAAGATATTGCGAAACCCCCTCTTCGGCAGTCTTCTTGCCAGAGGCATTTGCCCCCCCTCAAAGCCTGGCCTCGTTCCGCCTCCGGAACGCGCATTCTGGCCTTTGGCGCCCCTGCAGGACGTCCCGCCATGTCCGGAACCGTCCCCGCGTCCAACCCTTTTTCGCTTTTTCCGGGAACCTGCCGGTGGCTGCAACGAACTCAAATTCATATGTCATTCCCCTTTACTTCTTCCATGGAAACCAGATGACAGACCTTTTTGACCATCCCCCTGATCTCCGGGGTATCCTCCAGGAAAACAGATCGGTTCAGTTTGCCAAGCCCCATTCCCGCCAAGACCTTTCTTTGCTGCGCGGGGCGGCCGATGTAACTTTTAACCAGTGTTATTTTGAGCTTATTTCGCACAAACCACCTCATTTATTCAGTGCGTTCATTTCCGCAGGGCGTATGCCCCTCAGCATAGCAATATCATTCGGATCCCGGAGACGTCGAAGACCATCAATGGTTGCCTTGACCAGATTGTGCGGATTATGGGATCCGAGACACTTGGTCAACACATTATGCACACCGGCAACCTCGAGTACCGCCCGGACAGCCCCGCCCGCAATCAGCCCCGTCCCCTCAGAGGCCGGCTTCAGCAGGACTTTGCCGGCTCCGTATTGACCGATGATTTCATAGGGAATGGTCCTGTTCAGAACAGCCACCTTGGTCATATTCTTTTTGGCCTGTTCCGTTCCTTTTCTGATTGCCTCCGGCACTTCGTGGGCTTTACCAAGCCCGGCGCCGACGGCGCCGTTACCGTCACCGACAACCACAACGGCGCTGAATCTGAATCGGCGCCCCCCCTTGACCACCTTAGCGGTTCTGTTAATCGCGATTACCCTGTCGAGCAGATCAAATTCTTCCATTTTTTCTTTTCCAGCCATCTTTTATTTCGCACATTTATGAGATAATGCCGTGTTTAAAATTTTAGTCCCGCTTCTCTGGCCGCCTCCGCAAGCGCCTTGACACGACCATGGTAAAGATAACGTCCCCGATCGAATACCACGCGTTCGATGCCGATCGCCTGTAATCGTTTCGAAACGAATTTGCCGACTTCCCTCGCCTGATCCACTTTTTTCATGCCGGACAGTTTTTCACGCAAATCCTTGCTCAGGGTTGAAGCCTCTGCCAGTGTTTTTTTCAAATCATCATCTATGGCCTGCACATAAATATGATTAGCGCTTCTGAACAGAGAAAGACGAGGTTTCCCGTCTGTCCCAAACATCCTGGCCCTTACCCTTTTTGTCCGTTTCGCTCTGATCTTTTCAATTTTTTTCGAAGCCAATGTTCTACCCCGTTCATTCGATAACACCACCCTGCGGATCACACGCGTGGTCCTTCTCCCCTGGTGTTTTTTTAATGATCAACTTCCGACGGATTTGCCCACTTTCCGTCTGATCTGCTCACCGGCATACCGAATCCCTTTACCTTTGTACGGCTCCGGCTTCCTCAATGCCCTGATCTCAGCGGCAACGCGTCCCACCACCTGTTTATCGATGCCGGATACGACGATATTTACCAGCTTATCGACCTTGACGGCAATCCCTTCAGGGATGACATACTCAGACGGGCTGGAATATCCGATCACCAGCTTGAGCCTGTCATGACTGGCCTCCGCACGGTAGCCGACCCCGGAAATTTCTAGTTTCTTTTCAAACCCCGCACTCACCCCCGTGACCATATTATCCACCAATGTTCTCGTGAGCCCATGGTAGCACCTGGCTTTCCGGTCGTCGGACGTTTTTTTGACTATGACAACATTATCCTCCAGTGCCACCTCGACGCCTTGCGGAACCTCCATCGACAGCATCCCCTTCGGCCCCTGCACGCTGAGATTCGCCTGATTCAGAATGACCTTGACGCCCGCAGGTAACAAGATGGGCTTTTTACCTATTCTTGACATGAAAGAATCTCCATTTGTCTTGCACGTTCTGATGGCGCCATCTACCAGACATTACAAAGGACCTCGCCACCGACATTCAATTGTCTGGCATCATTGTCCGTTATGATGCCCCGGGACGTGGAAAGGATGGCAATTCCATATCCATTCAATACCTTTGGTATTTTTTCACTTTTTACATAGACGCGCCGCCCGGGTCTGCTGACCCTCTGGATATCGGTGATGACGGCACGTTTGGCATCCGCATATTTGAGATAGATCCGCAGCATCCCGAAATCGCCGTCCGGCTTTTTGGTGTCATAACCGCTTATATAACCATTTTTCTTCAGCACTTCCGCCAGATGAAGATTCATGCGTGACAACAAGACATCAACGCTCTTGAAACGGACGCTATTCGCATTTCTGATCCTTGTGAGCATGTCTGCAATCGGATCGGTCATTCCCATAAAAAGCTCCTTGAAAATTCTCTTACCAACTGGATTTTATGACACCCGGGATCTCGCCCTTGAGAGCAAGATTCCTGAGGCATATTCTACACATATCAAACTTCCGATAATAGGCCCGAGGCCGACCGCACAACGGGCAACGATTATAGTCTCGAACTGGATATTTTGCCGACCTTTTTGCCTTCGCGATTAAAGATTTTTTTGCCAAACCAATGCCTCCACGGGAATTTTGGGACAGCGCCCCTATTTTCCTGCGGTAAAATAGGGGCGCTGTCCCCATTTTCCGCAAACTTTAATTTTTAAAGGGCACACCCATAAGCTTTAACAACTGCCTGGCTTCCTCGTCGGTCTTCGCCGAGGTGGTAATCACTATATTCATCCCTTTGACTTTATCGATTTTGTCATAGTCGATTTCAGGAAAGATAATTTGCTCCTTCAGCCCCATGGCAAAATTGCCTCTTCCATCGAAAGATTTTGCAGAGATGCCCCTGAAATCCCTGACTCTGGGAAGATTCACATTTACCAGCCGATCAAAGAACTCATACATCCGCTCGCTCCTGAGGGTGACACAACACCCGATTGACATCCCCTGGCGAAGCTTGAACGTCGCGATGGATTTCCTGGCCTTTGTAATAACCGGCTTCTGTCCCGTGATCGTCGCGAGCTCCTGAACGGCGCCATCGAGTATCTTGATATTCTGGCTCGCCTCGCCCAGCCCCATATTCACAACAATTTTTTCAATTTTCGGCACTTCCATACGATTCTTGTACTGAAAGACCTCAATTAAGGCGGGGACGACTTTTTTCTCGTAATATGTTTTTAATCTTGCCATTTTATAACCTATGCATCCAAGATTTCGCCGCATTTTTTACAGAGGCGGACTTTTTTCCCATCATCCAGAATTTTATAGCCAATCCGGACACCGACATTGCATTTATTGCACACAAACATGACATTCGATGTTTCCAGGGGCGCTTCTTTCTCAACAATTCCCCCTTTCCCGCGAGCGTCAGGCCGCTGATGTTTCTTGATCAGATTGAGTTTTTCAACCACAATCTTATTTTCTTTGCCGATCACCTTCAGGATCTTGCCGGTCTTTCCTGCGTCCTTGCCGGTAAGAACCTTTACGGCGTCGCCTTTTTTCAGTTTTATTTTCTGCATCTTCAGTCCTTTGCGCTATCCTGCGGATGTTCTCAAAAAGCGGCCCGCAGATCTCTATAAAACCTCCGGGGCCAAAGAGATGATTTTCATAAACTGCTTCGCTCTGAGCTCGCGAGCGACGGGTCCGAAGATACGCGTGCCGACCGGCTCCATCTGATTATTAATCAGCACCGCCGAATTATCATCGAATTTCAAAAAAGATCCATCCGGGCGGCGCGTTTCCTTGGCGGTCCGCACGATGACGGCCTTCATGACATCCCCTTTCTTGACTTTCGAATTCGGTATTGCTTCTTTCACGGATACCACGATGACATCCCCCACACCGGCATACCTTCTTTTCGAGCCGCCCAGAACCTTTATACATGCAACCTTTTTTGCACCGGAATTATCCGCTACATTCAAAACAGTCTGCATCTGAATCATAAATAACCCCGCCTATCTGACTGCCTCTGTACTACTGCTATTTTGCCTTTTCGAGAATCTCACGCATCCGCCAGCGCTTATCGCGGCTCAACGGGCGTGACTCAACAATAATCACTTTATCGCCGACACTACAACGATTGAGTTCATCATGGGCCTTGTATTTCTCATAACTTCTGACATATTTGCGAAAAACCGCATGTTTGACCAGTCTCACCGCCCGGACAACAATGGTCTTGTCCATTTTATTGCTCACGACGACTCCCTTGATGGTCCTTTTATTCCCCCGATTATCCATGGATTACGTGCGAACCTCCTTTTCCCTCCGGACCGTTTTTATGCGGGCGATATCTCGGCGAACACGATTCAATGCGGCCGACGAGTCCAATTGACCCGTAGAATGACGCAGGCGCAGGCGAAACATCTCCTCCACTGCTTCCCTTTCTTTCTGGGTTAATTCATCCATATTCAAATCTCTGATTTCCTTAATTTTCATCAGACAACTCCCGTGTCAGAAACTTTGTGGATATGGATAGCTTATGGGATGCCAATCGGAACGCTTCACGGGCTTCTTCCCTGGACACACCTTCCATCTCATATAAAACAAATCCGGGCCGCACCACCGCCACCCATTCTTCCGGGGCGCCCTTTCCCTTCCCCATACGGGTTTCCGCCGGTTTTCGGGTAATGGACTTGTGGGGGAAAACCCTGATCCATATTTTACCGCCTCGCTTAACATGGCGTGTCATGGCAATCCGCGCCGCTTCAATCTGCCGCGCTGTAACCCAGCCGCATTCTGTTGCCTGCAGACCAAATGCACCAAAGGTGATCTGGCTGCCCCGGATCGCCTTCCCGCCCATACGTCCTCGCTGCAACTTTCTATATTTAACTCGCTTCGGTGATAGCATAATTTGAGAGCCTCAGCATTTGTTCCAAATTTCTTTCTAAAAAACTATTTCTTATTTCTCTTTCTCTTTCCTTACAGGCAGAACTTCTCCATGAAAGATCAGCACTTTTACACCGATCAGTCCGTAAGCCGTGTGGGCCTCAGTAAAGCCGCAATCAATATCGGCCCTGAGCGTATGCAGGGGCACCCTGCCTTCACGGTACCACTCCGAGCGGGCCATTTCAGCCCCTCCCAGCCTGCCGGCGCAACCGACCCTGATCCCTTTGGCGCCGAACTTGAGCGCCGATGTGACGCACTTTTTCATGGCCCGGCGAAAGGCGACGCGTCTCTCCAATTGCATGGCAATGTTTTCTGCAACCAGCTGCGCATCAATTTCCGGCTTCCGCACTTCGAGGATATTGATGATGATATCACTTTTGGTGACGTCCTTTTCAAGGTCCTTCTTGAGTTTATCAATTTCTGACCCTTTTTTGCCGATAATGATGCCCGGACGGGCCGTGTAGATATTCACTTTGGCCTTGTTTGCCGCCCGCTCGATATCGATGTGCGAAATACCGGCATGAAATAATTTCTTCTTGAGGTATTTTCTGATCTTGATATCCTCATGAAGCAGTTCTTTATAATGTTTGTCTGCAAACCAGAGCGACTGCCAAGTCTTAATGCCGCCTAATCTTAACCCGATCGGGTTAACCTTCTGCCCCAAACTGTCACCTCCTCAAACGCTTACTGTTCATCCAGGATGATTGTGATATGGCTCATTCGCTTCTTAATCGCAGCGGCCCTTCCCTGCGCCCGGGCCCGCCATCGCTTCAAGGACGGCCCCTGATCCACAGAAATGCTTTTTATGTAAAGAATCGTATCATCGATATTCGGATTCTGCTTGGCATTGGCGACAGCGGACTTCAATACTTTCCCGATCACGCCCGCCGCATATTTCCGTGTAAAAATCAGGATTTTCTCTGCCTCCTGAGCTTTCTTTCCCCGGACCAAATCCGCTACAAGCTTTGCCTTCTGCGGAGACATCCTGATATACTTAGCAACCGCTTTCGCTTCCATATCTCTGTAAACTCCAAATCATGATCTTAATGCCAAAAGATCATTTGCGTACTTTTGACTTACGATCGCCGGCGTGACTGTAGAATGTTCTTGTGGGCGAAAATTCACCGAGCTTATGTCCCACCATGTTTTCCGTTACGAAAACCGGAACAAATTTCTTGCCGTTGTGGACGGCAAATGTCTGTCCGATTAATTCAGGAACGACCGTTGAGCGCCGTGACCAAGTCTTAATGACTCCTTTGCTTCCTGAAGCCTCCGCTTTCCTGACCTTCTCAAGAAGCTTTTCCTCAATATATGCACCCTTCTTGACTGAACGCGCCACGTTATCCTCTTCTTTTCACAATGTATTTATCGGTACTTTTGTTGATTCTTGTTTTATGACCTTTCGTCGGCACCCCCCAAGGCGTACAAGGGTGGCGTCCGCCGGAAGATTTGCCTTCTCCACCGCCCATCGGGTGATCGACCGGGTTCATGGCGACCCCGCGTACTTTTGGGCGTCTGCCATGCCATCTTGTTCTTCCGGCCTTGCCGATACTGACATTCTCGTGATCAATATTCCCGACCTGACCAATGGTCGCCTTGCAGGCCAGCAGCACTTTTCTCACTTCTCCGGAGGGCAACCTGACCTGCGCATATCCCTCTTCTTTGGCCATCAACTGTCCATAGGTTCCGGCGCTCCTGATCATCTGCGCGCCGCGCCCGATCTTGAGCTCCAGGTTATGAATCAGAGAACCCAATGGCATATTTTTCAGGGGAACGGTATTCCCGGGCTTAATATCTGCCGTTTCGCCGCTGATCACCACATCCCCGACACCGACCTTGTTCGGAGCAATAATATATCGTTTGTCGCCGTCACGGTACTGAATCAGGGCAATCCTGGATGTTCTGTTCGGGTCATATTCTATGGATACCACTTTCCCCGGCACGTCTGCCTTATCGCGACGAAAATCAATCAATCTGTATCTCTGTTTATGGCCGCCGCCGATATGCCGGCTGGTCATTCTTCCATAACAGTTGCGTCCGCCCGATTTCTTCAGGGGCCGTAAAAGACTCTTTTCGGGATCGGACTTAGTGATTTCCTTAAAATCAGAACAGGTCTGAAACCGCCGTCCCGGTGATGTGGGCTTGTATTTTCTGATCGCCATTCCTACAATCCTTCTCTTCTATGCGCCTTCATATATTTCAATACGACTGCCCGGCAACAGGGTGACAATGGCCTTTTTCCATGAGCGCTTCCGGCCGACAATTTTTCCCATCCGCTTTTTCTTGCCCGTCACGTTCATCACCTGCACATTTAGAACCTTGACTTTAAAAAGCTTTTCTACGGCATTGGCAACCTCGATCTTATTTGCCCTCGGATCGACCTCAAGTGTATATTTATTGGCTTCATCCCTTGCGATCGTGCTCTTCTCCGTAAGGAGCGCTCTCTTTATGACATGATACAATTCCATTATGACATCAGTGCCCCTTCAATCATTTTTACAGAGGGCTCCAGAAAGATCACATGGTCATGATCCAACAGATCATAGACATTGATCCCCTCTGCTCTAATCAATTTGACGCCCTGGATATTCCGGGACGATTTTTCCAGAACAGGATTCGACCGATCGATAACAAACAGGGCTTTCCTTAATCCGAAACGGTCAAACACCTCCTTGAATTTCTTCGTCTTGATCTCTGTCAGGGGGAAATCCCTCAGCACAAGGATCCTCTGCTCCTTCATTTTCACGCTTAGAGCAGAAATCAGGGCCAATTTCCTTACCTTCTTCGGCACCCTGATGCTATAGTCCCTAAGATGCGGCCCAAAGACGGTGCCACCGCCGCGCCAAAGCGGCGAACGGCTGGTCCCCGCCCGGGCGCGACCTGTCCCTTTTTGACGCCACGGCTTTTTTCCACCGCCTCTTATCTCGCCTCTCTCTTTGGTCGAGGCCGTTCCCAGGCGTCGTGCAAGCATCTGCATTCGGACCGTTTCATAAACAGCCGCCGCATTCGCCTCGACGCCAAATACGGCATCGCTCACTTCCAGTTGCGAAACTTTATTGTTATCGATATCATATACATCCAAAAACGCCATAATCACACCTGCCCTAACCGCGTCCCTTTTTCTTCGCCTTCTTAATCAGAACGATCCCACTTTTACCGCCTGGGATGGCGCCCTTTATCAGGATCAGATTCTGATCGGACCTGACCTGCCAGACCAGCATGTTCTGTATGGTCTTCCGCTCGCTGCCCATGTGACCCGGCATTTTCTTTCCCTTGAATACCCGGGATGGATCGGCACTGGCGCCAATGGATCCGGGCGCCCGATGAAACATGGAACCGTGAGTCGCGCGCCCCCCGCTGAATCCGTGTCTTTTGATAACCCCGGCAAATCCCTTTCCTTTCGAGGTTCCGATGACATCCACATAATCGCCGGCCTGGAAAAGATCGGCCTTCAGCTCCTGGCCTATGCTGTAATCATCTGCAGCAGCTTTAATCTCACGCAAGATTCTGAAATTTCCCTTATCGGCTTTTTTAAAGTGTCCCTGCAGGGGCTTGGTGACATTCTTCCGTTTGATCCGTCCATACCCCAGTTGAATGGCCTCGTACCCATCCGTCTCACCGGTCTTTTTCTGAATCACGACAGATGGCTCTGTCTCCACAACCGTCACGGCTACGGCTTCGCCGTCGTCAGAAAAAATCTGGGTCATGCCCAGCTTTCTACCTATGATACCCATTTCCATTGTCTTCACACCGTCTGCAACCAGACGCGCCTCTTTTAAAAAAGACGGGAGATAAACCGCTGTTAATCTCCCGTAATCGGTCGACTTATAATTTTATCTCAACATCCACACCGGCCGAAAGATCCAGCTTCATCAGCGCATCCACCGTTGACTGGGTCGGCTCAATGATATCAATCAATCGCTTATGCGTTCTGATCTCGAACTGCTCCCTCGATTTCTTGTCCACATGGGGAGATCGATTGACACAATATTTATTGATTTCCGTCGGCAGCGGAACAGGACCGGCAACGCGGGCGCCTGTTCGCTTGGCCGTCTCAACGATGTCCTCAACAGAGCGATCGAGCAGCTTATGGTCGTATGCCTTGAGCCGGATTCTAATTTTTTGTTCTTTCATGGTTGTTGTCGTCACGTCCGTATTTTATATTTATTCAATAATCTTGCTGACCACGCCTGAGCCAACGGTCCTTCCGCCTTCGCGAATAGCAAAACGGAGCTGATCCTCCATGGCAATCGGGGTGATGAGTTGAATCTCAAGATTGACATTATCGCCAGGCATGACCATCTCCACGCCTTCGGGCAAGGTACAGACGCCTGTCACGTCCGTCGTTCGGAAATAGAACTGGGGACGATAGCCTGCAAAAAATGGGGTATGACGGCCGCCTTCCTCCTTGGTCAGGATGTAGACGACTGCATTAAACTTGGTATGCGGGGTAATGGATCCCGGCTTTGCCAAAACCTGCCCACGCTCAACTTCTTCACGCTTGGTCCCCCTGAGCAGCACGCCAATATCGTCGCCTGCGCGTCCTTCATCAAGGGTTTTACGGAACATTTCGACGCCCGTGCAAACCGTTTTGAACGTCGGCCGGATACCGATGATCTCCACTTCTTCGCCCGTTTTGATGATGCCCCGATCTACTCTGCCGGTGACAACGGTCCCACGGCCGGCAATGGAAAAAACATCCCCGACGGGCATCAGGAACGGTTTGTCAAGAATACGAACCGGCTCCGGAATATAGGTATCGACCGCATCCATCAGCTTGTACATGGACTGCACATTCGGGTCGTTATCGTCATCGCTTTCCAACGCCTTCAACGCCGACCCACGAATGATCGGAATATCATCCCCAGGAAATTCATAGGCCGTCAGCAGCTCTCTTAATTCAAGCTCTACCAGATCCAAGAGTTCCGGATCATCAACCAGGTCGACCTTGTTCATATAGATAACGATGTAAGGCACCTGGACCTGCCGGGCAAGGAGGATATGCTCCCGGGTCTGGGGCATGGGACCGTCGGAGGCCGCGACCACCAGGATCGTACCATCCATGTGCGCCGCTCCGGAAATCATGTTTTTGATATAGTCCGCATGGCCGGGACAGTCAACATGGGCATAATGCCTTTTCACCGTCTGATACTCCACGTGGCAGATATTAATGGTCACGCCTCTTTCTTTTTCTTCGGGGGCGTTATCAATCGAATCAAAGGGCCTGAATTCGGCCAACCCCTTTCTGGCCAAGTGCTTCGTGATCGCGGCCGTCAATGTGGTTTTACCATGATCCACATGCCCAATGGTGCCAATATTGAGATGCGGCTTCGTCCTCTCAAATTTTTTCTTAGCCATCTCTTCGTACCTCCTTAAACTTTGAATGGTTCATCTTCTGTCTATTCTCTTTCGCCCTTTGGTTTTTTTAAAAACCTTTCTTCAGTGGCGTTTGCGTTTCTCATCAAACCGGATAAACGGATCCCCCGGAGAACCATTAAAATCGATAGTGCGCAAAGGCCTTGTTCGCTTCCGCCATCTTATGAACGCTCTCTCTCTTCTTGATGGCGCCGCCCCGGTTGTTCGCAGCATCGAGGATTTCTCCTGCCAGCTTCTCCCTCATTGTTTTTTCGGTCCGGTCTTTCGCATGAAGAATCAACCAGCGAATACCCAAAGCCAGTCTTCTTGAGGGCAAGACTTCCGTAGGAACCTGGTAGGTGGAGCCGCCGACCCGACGCGATTTGACCTCGATGACGGGTTTGACATTGTTGATCGCCTTTTCAAAGATATCGACAGGCGATTCTTTCGTTCTTTTTTCAATAATCTCGAAAGATCCATAAAGCATCGATTCAGCAACGCTTTTCTTGCCACGTTTTAATAAGCTGTTGATAAACTTGGCCACCAGTTTGTTGTTATACTTGGGATCCGGCAAGACTTCCCGCTTTGTAATTTCCCTTCTTCTCGGCATGCGCCCTTCTCCCGTTAACTCGGCTTCTTCGCCCCGTATTTTGATCGACTCTGCTTCCTATCCTGAACGCCCACAGAATCCAGCGTTCCCCTGACGATATGATAACGCACACCGGGAAGATCTTTAACTCTTCCGCCCCGAACCAGAACCACGGAATGTTCCTGCAGATTGTGCCCCATCCCGGGGATATAGGATGTCACCTCATAACCACTGGTCAGACGAACCCTGGCGACCTTCCTCAGGGCGGAGTTCGGCTTCTTCGGCGTCGTCGTGTAGACTCTGACGCAAACCCCCCGCCGTTGTGGTGAGCCGGCCAGAGCCGGCGTGGTCGCCTTTTTCTGGATATTGGCTCGACCCTTACGAACCAGCTGATTTATTGTCGGCATGCTTCCTCCCGAAATGTTCCCTTCAGACAAGCTTTACTGGTGTAGCAAAAGATTGCTTAACTATCAATTTGCCGCCTGTGTGTCAAGTATTTTCTCATCATTATTTTCGTCCCCGACCAGTTCTTCCGCATTAGTGCTCTGGTCATCGACTGTTTTAACGCCCAGTTTCCGGTATATCGGAAGACCCGTCCCCGCCGGAATCAGGCGCCCCATGATCACATTTTCCTTGAGACCCCGCAAATAGTCCGTCTTGCCCGCCATCGAAGCCTCCGTCAGCACCCGCGTCGTCTCCTGAAAAGACGCTGCGGAAATAAAGCTCTGGGTGCTCAGAGAAGCCTTTGTAATGCCCAGCAGGATCGGCTTCGCGATCGCCGGCTGGCCGCCGCTGGCCACGACCCGCTCATTCTCCTCCTGAAAACGGTAACGTTCCACCTGTTCGTCGGTGATGAAGGATGAATCGCCCGGATCCAGCACCTTCACGCGGCGCAGCATCTGTCGAACAATGACCTCCATGTGCTTGTCATTGATTTTGACGCCTTGCAGCCGGTAGACTTCCTGGACCTCATCCACGAGATAGCGGGCCAGCTCTTTTTCACCTTTGATGGTCAGCAGATCATGGGGGTTATTGACTCCATCCATCAGCGCTTCGCCCGCCGAAATCCTGTCTCCCTCCTGGACGCGGACATGCTTACCCTTGGGAATCAGATATTCCTTTTCCTCTCCGCTTTCCGGGCTGATGACGATCTTCCGCTTGCCCTTGGCATCCTTTCCGTAGGATACGATGCCGTCGATTTCGCTGATTACCGCAAAATCCTTCGGTTTACGGGCTTCAAAAAGCTCAGCCACCCGGGGAAGCCCCCCGGTGATATCCTTGGTTTTGGTCGTCTCCCGCGGAATTTTTGCCAGGATGCTGCCGGCGCCGACCACGTCGCCTTCAGAGACGACGAGATTGGAGCCAACCGGCAAGAGATGACGGGCGACCGCGTTGCTGCCCGGCACTTTGGCCGTTTTCCCCTTTTTGTCCTTGAGGGACACACGCGGACGCATGTCGGCCCCTCGGAATTCCACAATGACTTTCCGCGAAAGACCGGTGACTTCATCGAGTTGCTCCTGCATGGTCCGGCCTTCAACGATATCGCCGAACTTGACCGCCCCGTCGACTTCGGCCAGAATCGGGATTGAGAAGGGATCCCATTCCGCCAGCAGATCCCCTTTGCGGACAATGCTTCCGTCAACAACCTTCAAATGGGCGCCGTAGAGAACGGTGTATTTGCCGCGGCTTCGCTGCTGCTCATCGAGGACATGCAATTCACCGTGGCGGTTCATGACTACAAGATCTCCGACTTTAGACGAAGACGATGCATCAATCTTGCTTTTGACCGTATTGATGTTCACAAATCTGACCGTTCCGTCATGACGGGACTGAAGCGTTGAATGTTCTTCAAATTTTGCTGTTCCGCCAATATGAAAGGTTCTCATGGTCAACTGCGTCCCCGGCTCGCCGATGGATTGGGCGGCGATGATCCCGACGGCCTCGCCGATATTCACGAGGTGTCCATGGGACAGGTCCCGGCCGTAGCAGCGGGCGCAGACCCCGTGTCGGGATTTGCAGGTCAGAACGGACCGGATTTTCACCTTTTCAATGCCGAGCCGATCGATTTTATCAGCAAGCAACTCATCAATCTCCTGGTTTGCTTCAACCAGCACTTCGCCGGTAAAGGGATCCTTGATGTCTTCGAGGACAACCCGTCCGAGAACCCGCTCGCCGGCCGTTTCAATAATTTCCCCCCCTTCCATCAAGGCGAAAACATCGAGGCCGTCAAGGGTCGCGCAATCATCCTCGTTGATGATGCAATCCTGGGCGACATCCACCAGCCGACGGGTCAGGTAACCGGAATTTGCCGTTTTCAGCGCCGTATCGGCCAACCCTTTCCGCGCCCCGTGCGTTGAAATAAAATACTGCAGAACGGTCAATCCTTCTCTGAAGTTGGCCGTTATGGGGGTTTCAATGATCTCGCCGGACGGTTTGGCCATCAAACCTCTCATGCCGGCCAATTGCCTGATCTGCACCGCACTGCCCCTGGCTCCGGAATCTGCCATCATAAAGATGGGGTTGAAGCTCTCCACTTTCCTTTTCACGCCGTCCACTTCATCCAGTTCTTCCATACTGATGCCGGTAAGCATTTCGGCGGCAATCTTCTCGGTCGCCTGGGACCAGATGTCGATCACCTTGTTATAACGTTCCCCATCAGTAATGAGTCCGTCCATGTACTGCTTCTGAATTTTCAGGACGTCCTTGTCCGCCCGGGCGACGATGTCCTTCTTGTTGGCGGGAACAACCATATTGTGGATGGCAATGGATGCGCCGGACATCGTGGCATACTTGAATCCCATGTCCTTGAGGCGGTCGGCCAGCAAAACCGTCGTTTTATCTCCGCAGGACCGGTAACAATGATCAATAAGATTGGACAACTCCTTCTTATTCATTATTTTATTGACCAGATCGAAGGGGATCTGTTCCGGGATAATTTCGTACAAAATGACGCGCCCGACGGTGGTTTCCTTCATTTCACCGCGGATCCGGACCTTGATCCTTGCCTGGAGATCCACCATTCCGGCATCCAGGGCGCTGCGGACTTCGGCCGGGTCGGCAAAGACCATGCCCTCGCCCATAACACCCGGTCTGAACCGGGTCATATAATAGATGCCGAGGACTATGTCCTGTCCCGGGATAATAATGGGTTTTCCGTTTGCGGGAGAAAGAATGTTGTTGGTGGACATCATCAAGACCCTGGCTTCGGCCTGGGCTTCAATGGACAACGGAATATGGACCGCCATCTGATCGCCGTCAAAATCAGCATTAAACGCCGTGCAGACCAGCGGATGGAGTTGAATCGCCTTGCCCTCGATCAGGACGGGTTCGAAGGCCTGAATGCCCAGCCGATGGAGGGTCGGGGCCCGGTTCAGCATGACGGGATATTCGCGGACCACTTCATCCAGGGCATCCCATACTTCGGCCGTTTCCTTCTCGACCATTTTCTTGGCGCTTTTCACCGTATTGACATATCCCTTATCCTGGAGCCGGTTATAAACAAAAGGCTTGAAAAGCTCCAAAGCCATCTTTTTCGGAAGGCCGCACTGATGCAATCTCAGGTCCGGACCCACGGTAATCACGGATCGGCCTGAGTAATCGACTCGTTTGCCGAGCAGATTCTGCCTGAACCTCCCCTGCTTGCCCTTCAACATGTCCGACAGCGATCGAAGGGGTCGCTTGTTGGACCCGGTAATCGCGCGTCCGCGCCTGCCGTTGTCAAAAAGGACGTCAACGGCTTCCTGAAGCATCCGTTTTTCATTGCGGATAATGATCTCCGGCGCATTGAGTTCCTGCAGACGCTTGAGACGGTTGTTCCGGTTGATCACGCGCCGGTATAGATCATTCAGATCCGAGGTGGCGAAACGGCCGCCATCCAGCGGAACCAGGGGTCTCAGGTCGGGAGGGATGACCGGAAGAATCGTCAGAATCATCCACTCGGCTTTATTGCTGGACTTTCGGAGCGCCTCCACTACCTTGAGTCGTTTGATCAGTTTCTTGCGTTTGGTGTCCGAGACGGCGATTTTCAACTCTTCCCGCAGCTCATCATCGAGCTTGACCAGATCAATCTCACCCATGATCGTCCGGATGGCTTCCGCCCCGATTCCGACCTTAAAGGCGTCGGCGCCGTACTGTTCCTTCAGGTCAATCAGCTCTTCCTCTAACAGCAGTTGCTTTTTCCGCAAGGGCGTGTTCTTCGGGTCCAGGACAATCCATGCCTCGAAATAAAGGACCTTCTCCAGTTCCTTTAGGGTCAAGTCCAGGATATTCCCGATGCGGCTCGGCAGGCTCTTGAGAAACCAGATATGGGCGACAGGTGTTGCAAGAACAATATGCCCCATCCGCTCCCGGCGCACCCTGGACTGGATGACTTCCACCCCGCATTTCTCACAGACAACGCCACGGTGCTTCATCCTTTTGTAACGGCCGCAAAGACACTCATAATCCTTGACGGGACCGAATATCTTTGCACAGAAAAGGCCGTCCCGTTCCGGCTTGAAGGTCCTGTAATTGATGGTTTCAGGCTTTTTTACCTCTCCATGGGACCAGGAAAGAATCTTCTCCGGCGAAGCAATGGCCATCTTAATGGCATTGAACCGAATGGGATCTTTCGGCTTTTCAAAATAGCTGAAAACATCTTCCATGGATCATTATCTCCTTTGAAAAATTGAAAATGTCAATCCGCAGGATTCCATAAAGACCGAATCCCGCTCTTTCCATTTTGAATTTTCCTGATCATTCATCTTCAATGAGTTCAACGTCCAGACAAAGACTTTGCAGTTCCTTGACCAGAACATTAAAACTTTCCGGCAGTCCGGGCTCCAGCGTATGTTCGCCCTTGACGATGGCTTCATATATACGCGTCCGGCCCGCCACATCATCGGACTTTACCGTGAGAAATTCCTGGAGCGAATAGGCGGCCCCGTAGGCCTCCATCGCCCATACTTCCATCTCTCCCAGGCGCTGGCCCCCAAACTGCGCCTTTCCGCCCAGCGGCTGCTGGGTCACGAGCGAATAAGGCCCGATGGACCTCGCGTGAATCTTGTTATCAACCAGATGATGGAGCTTTAACATGTAAATAATTCCCACCGTCACCTGCTGATCAAAAGGCTCACCGGTTTTCCCGTCAAACAGGACCGTTTGACCTGTTTCCGGAAGATTCGCCAGCTTGAGCATGTCCCGAATTTCAGTTTCATCGGCCCCGTCGAAAACGGGGGTCGCCACCAACAGACCCGCCTTTAAGCGTCTGATAAACCTTTTAATTTCTTCTTCCGTCGCCCCGTCTACAAAGCGATCCGCCTCCGGGGATGCATAAAGCTTCTTCAGTTCTTTTTTCAGTTGATCGTTGCTGTATTTTTGCAGCAGCGCATTGATCTTTTCGCCCAGTCCCTTGGCCGCCCAGCCAAGATGAGTCTCAAGAATCTGCCCGACATTCATGCGGGATGGAACTCCCAGCGGGTTCAAGATAATATCCACCGGCGTCCCGTCAATAAAATAGGGCATATCTTCATCGGGCAGAATGCGGGACAGAACGCCTTTATTCCCATGGCGACCGGCCATTTTATCGCCAACGGAAAGCTTCCGCTTGATGGCAACATAAACCTTCACAAGCTTGATCACGCCCGGTGGAAGCTCATCGCCGGATTTCAGTTTTTCCTGCTTCTCTTCAAAGAAGGCATTCACAAAATCAATTTTTCGGGATAGATTCTCCAGCAGGGACCTGATTTTTTCTTCAAGGGCTTCCTCCTGAAGGCAACAAATGTCTTTCCAGAGGTGGAACGGAATCATCTCCAAAAAGTCTTTGGTAATGAGATCGCCTTTCTTCAAAACGATCTTTTTCTTTTTTGGATCAACCAGTTTGGCAGCGGCGGTTTTGCCGATGAGCATTCCGGAAACCATGTCTTTGACCGCCTCTGTGATGATTCGGATTTCATCGTCACGATCCTTGCAAAGCAATGCGAAAGCTTCCTCTTCGATAATTTGTGAGCGATGGTCTTTTTCGGCCCCCTTCCGGATAAAAATCTTGGCATCGATCACCGTCCCTTCAACGCCGGGCGGCACACGCAGGGAGGTATCCCGGACGTCACTGGCCTTTTCACCAAAAATTGCCCGTAACAGCTTCTCCTCAGAGGACAACTGGGTCTCCCCCTTGGGGGTGATCTTTCCAACGAGGATATCGCCGGGTTTTACGGCTACCCCCATGCGGACGATCCCGCTCTCATCGAGATTCCGAAGGGCTTCTTCGCCCACATTAGGGATATCCCTGGTGATTTCTTCTTTCCCGAGCTTGGTGTCCCGGGCCATTGTTTCAAATTCCTCAATGTGAATGGAGGTGTAAACATCATCCTTGACAATCCTTTCGCTGACCAGGATGGAATCTTCGTAGTTGTATCCCCCCCATGACATGAAGGCCACCATCACATTGCTTCCCAGAGCCAACTCGCCATTGTCCGTGGCCGGCCCATCTGCGATGATGTCGCCCTTATTGATCCGATCCCCTTTGCCCACAATCGGTTTTTGGTTAAAGCAGGTATCCTGGTTGGAACGTTGGTACTTGATGAGGTTGTAAATATCAACGCCTATATCAAGTCCGTCCTGTTCGGCGCCATCAGATTTAATAACAATACGGGATGCATCGACGCTTTCCACCACGCCCGATCGCTTGCTGACGACAACAGCTCCGGAATCTCTCGCCACAATGGATTCCATCCCCGTACCCACGAGGGGAACGGCGGGTTTCATCAGGGGTACGGCCTGACGCTGCATATTGGATCCCATCAGCGCCCGGTTGGCGTCATCATGCTCCAGAAAGGGAATCAGGGTGGCTGCAACGCTGACCAGCTGATTGGGCGATACGTCCATCATGTTGATATCTTGTGGTAATACCGTCAGAAAGTCGCCGCCCTTCCTGGCCGAGATTAGTTCGCCGATAAACCGTCCATCCTGATCCAGCGGGCGATCGGCCTGGGCAATGATGAAGTTTTCCTCTTCGATAGCCGTCAGATAACGGACTTCATCCTGGACTTGTCCATCTCTAACCAATCGGTAAGGCGTTTCAATAAAGCCAAACTCATTGACCCGTGCATAAGTGCTCAGGGAGACAATTAAGCCGATATTCGGTCCTTCCGGCGTTTCCACCGGACAGATCCGTCCGTAATGGGTGGGGTGGACGTCCCGGACCTCAAAGCCCGCCCGCTCCCGGGTCAGACCACCCGGCCCCAGCGCCGAAAGACGGCGTTTATGCGTAATTTCAGAAAGAGGATTCGTCTGATCCATGAACTGGGACAGCTGGGAGGACCCGAAGAATTCGTTGACAACCGCAGAGACCGGTTTCGCATTGATCAGATCATGGGGCATCATGGTTTCCAAGTCCTGAAGACTCATCTTTTCCTTGATGGCCCGTTCCATCCTGACCAGCCCGATCCGGTACTGATTTTCGATGAGTTCTCCCACAGACCGGACGCGCCGGTTGCCCAGGTGATCAATGTCGTCCACATTACATTCCGCCACGCCATTCTTTAGATCAATAAGGTACTTGACCGCCGTCAGGATATCCTCATGTGTCAGAACGGTTACATCCGTCGGCACGGTCATGCGAAGTTTGTAATTCATCTTCGCACGGCCTACATCGGACAGGTCATATGTTTCCGATTCAAAGAAGAGGCTGCGAAAAAAGGTGTTCGCCGTTTCCGGCGTCGGCGGGTTACTGGGCCGGAGTCTTCGGTATATTTCAATAATCGCCTCTCCCTTCGTTTCGAGCCGGTCCATCAGCAGCGTATCCCGGATGGACGCATCGGCCCGGTCCTCATCGATACGAATGAAGTGAATCTGCCTGATGCCCCGCTCACGAATTTTCTCAAGACCTTCAAAAGTCAAGGCTTCATTACATTTCAACAACGCTTCACCCGTTTGGGGATCACGCACGTCGGTTGCTACGATTTTCCCAAGCATATCCATGTCGCTTACTGCGACACGCTTGATATTGATATCTGTCATGCGCTTCAACAGCTGCTTGGAAATTTTTTTTCCCTTCTTAATAATGATCTCGCCCGTCTTCGATACGACGATATCTTCCGGCGCTTTTCCACCGATGACGGAATCGTCGAGCGCCATATAGAGTTTATCCCCGTCCAGTGTGATGGCCTCCACTTTGTAAAAGTAACTCAGGAGTTGCTCCGTGTTATAGCCCATCGCCTTGAGCAGAATGGTGACCGGCATTTTTCGTCTTCGGTCAATGCGGACATGAAGAACATCCTTCGAATCAAACTCGAGATCCAGCCAGGAGCCCCGGATGGGAATGATACGAGCCGAGTAGATTAATTTGCTACTGGTCAGGGTTTTTCCTTTGTCGTGATCAAAAAAGATACCCGGCGATCGGTGGAGCTGACTGACGATGACCCGTTCGGTCCCGTTGACAACGAACGTCCCGTTTTCGGTCATTAAAGGGACCTCGCCGAAGTATATCTCCTGCTCCTTGATATCGCGGATTTGACGCTGATCGGAACCCGACTCGGTCTCAAAAACCACGAGCCGGACGACAATCTTCAGGGGAGCGGCATAGGTCATCCCCTTCTGCACGCATTCCTTGATATCATAACGGACATCCCCGATCTTGTAGCTTACGAATTCAAGCGAACACTTGCGGCTGTAATCAGAAATCGGAAAGACGCCCTTGAACGCACCTTGCAGGCCAAAATTCCTGCGTTTTTCCTGAGATGTCTCCCTTTGTAGGAATTTCTCGTAGGACCTGGTCTGGATATCAATCAGATTGGGAATATCCACGATCTTTTTTATCCGGCCAAAATTTTTTCTCAGCTCGCCCATAATATCCTTATAATGATTTCGTCTGACCGCCCGTCCCAAGTCATCAGGACGTCCTTTTCCTCAGGCATTGATCGCTCCATTTTGACTTCTATTTCACGACCGACTTGCCGCCCTAGGACTTTCTTGAAATAGGGACTATTTCACGTCGACTGTCCCACCGACCTCTTCAATTTTCTTCTTGATGTCGGCAGCCTCGTCTTTCGAGACCGCCTCCTTGATCGGCTTGGGAATACCCTCCACGAGATCCTTGGCTTCTTTCAGCCCTAAAGCGGTAATCGCCCGCACGACTTTGATCACCTGAATCTTCTGTTCGCCAAAGCCGGTGAGAATCACATCAAATTCCGTTTTTTCCTCGACCGCGGCCGTGGCATCGGCGCCCGCAGGGGCGGCGGCAGCCATGGCAACCGGCGCTGCCGCCGACACGCCAAATTTCCCTTCCAGTTCCTTGACCAGTTCAGACAATTCAAGGACCGTCATTTCTTCGATAAATTTTACCACGTCTTCTTTCGTAATCTGCTTTGACATATCTTTCATTCCTTCCTGTATGCTTTATATTTACGCTGCTTCCTTTTTTGCTCGATAGGCATCGAGAACCTGAACAAAACTTCTGGGAATGGCGCTCAGAACGTTTACCAGCCCTGTCTGCGCCCCGACGAATACGGACAGGAGTTTGCCCAGCAGAATCTCCCGGGACGGCAATGCGGCCAAGGCGCTGAGCTGATCCCGACTGATGACTTTGCCTTTCAGCATGCCTGCTTCAATTACGAGATCGGCATTTCTCCTGGCAAAGTCAACCAGGACTTTGGCGGATTCCACCACGTCACTGCGATTCAGCGCGATCGCGATGGGACCCTTGAAATGATCCTGCAACAGACTCATGTCGGTATCTTTTGAAGCGATCCTCAGCAACGTGTTCTTCACCACCCTCAATTCGGTATCTGCCTTGCGCAACGCAATCCGGAGGGCCGTTAATTTTCCTACATTCAACCCGCTGTAATGTGCCAGGACAGCCAAGTCGAAATTCTTTAACTTCTCGTGAAGCTCCTGTGCGACTAGCTCCTTCGTCTTCCGATCCAATCTCAAACCTCCTCTCTTTTATTTACGTCCTATTGCTTGATGTCATCATCCTAAAAAAAAGTCAGAGAACAGGCCGGCCTGAAGGAAACGACATTATGTCCATGGTTATACCCAAAGGAAATAAAGATGATCTCGGCAGGCCGATGCATATCGTTTAAACCGGCGTACCTGCTGTCTCAGACTCTTCAATCATTTAATATCCCGCTTATTCCCCTAAACGTTCCTCACGTCCAGGGGGTCGATTTTAACACCGGGCCCCATGGTTGTGGAAACAGAAATGCTTTTCAAGTAGGTCCCCTTGCTGGAGGCCGGTTTCAATTTAACGATGGTTTCGATGAAGGCAAGCGTGTTTTCCTGAAGCTTCTCAGCGCCGAAGGAAACTTTCCCCAGTGGACTGTGGACGATGCCGGCCTTCTCAACGCGGAACTCCACTTTACCCGCCTTAAGCTCTTGGACGGCTTTCGCCACATCAAAGGTCACCGTTCCGACTTTAGGGTTTGGCATCAACCCCCGCGGGCCCAGAATTTTACCCAACTTTCCGACACCGCCCATCATATCCGGAGTAGCGACAACCCTGTCAAAATCGAGCCAGCCTCCCTTGATTTTCTCAATCATTTCATCGGATCCGACAAAATCGGCGCCGGCGGCCAATGCTTCCTTCTCTTTTTCGCCTTTGGCAAAAACGAGGATCCGAACCGTTTTTCCCAGGCCATTAGGCAGCACCACACTGCCCCGGACCATTTGATCCGCATGTGCAGGGTTAACGCCCAGGCGGATCGCCCCGTCAACCGTCTCGTCAAATTTTGCCTTTGATGTCGTCACCACGAGCTCAATGGCTTCTTTCAGGGAATAGCGCTTCCCTGATTCAACTTTCTGCTTGGCTTCTAAAATCCTTTTACCTTTTCTAGACATAATCAAACCTCAATAATGAAGCGATCCTCCTTCAGGACGGGACGTCCTCATGCGGAGGACACCTTAATAATGCGCACCGGATGTCTATTTTGGAACATTCCGGGATTTCCCCTGATTCACGCCTATGCCGTTATTTCGATCCCCATGGATTTGGCCGTTCCTTCAATAATCCGGATTGCACCGTCCATGTCCACGGCATTCAAATCCTGATATTTCAGCTCGGCAATTTCCCGAATCTGTTTCGTGCTGACCGCCCCGACCTTATCCTTTTTCGGATTTCCCGAACCTTTGGCAATCTTGGCGACCTGCTTCAGCAGAACAGAGGCCGGAGGGGTCTTCGTCACAAAGGTAAAGGATCGGTCCGCATAAACTGTAATCACAACAGGAATCACCGTCCCTTCCTGATTTTGCGTCATGGCATTGTAGGCCTTGCAGAATTCCATGATATTAACGCCATGCTGCCCCAGGGCCGGTCCGATTGGCGGCGAGGGCGTCGCTTTCCCGGCCTTGATTTGCAACTTTATGTTCGCGATTACTTTTTTTGCCATAATGACCACCTATTTCCATGAATAACCTGGCTCAAGACACAGGCTTATTGAATCCCCAAACCCGGTGCGCAACCTCAATTTTGTACAACTTGAATAAAGTCCAGCTCTACCGGCGTGGAACGGCCGAATATACTGACAATCACCCTTAACTTGCCTTTTTCGGGCTTCACTTCATCAATCACACCATCAAAATTGGTGAAAGGACCGTCGATAATCCGCACATGATCACCCTCTTCGAATTTGAATTTCGGTTTGGGCTTCAACGTCCCCTCGTCAATCCTGGTTTTCAGATTTTCCACATCCCTGTCAGGAATGGGCGTTGGCTTGTCCTTGCCTCCAATAAAACCTGTGACTTTCGGCGTATCATTGACGATATGCCAGGCCTCATCGCTCATCTCCATGTGGACAAGGATGTACCCGGGGAAAAACTTGCGTTTGGAAGTCTTCTTTTCACCGGAAACCAGTTCTACAACATCCTCTTCAGGAATCAGAACATCTGAAAAATAATCCTGCATACCCGCCGCCGAGATTCTCTCCTGGAGGGAAACCTTGACCTTGTTCTCAAAACCGGAATATGTGTGAACGACGTACCACTTGAAAGCCATTTGCTTTATCCCAGCGCCAGTCTGATAATTTTACTCAGTCCAAAATCAACAATCCCCAAAAAGACAGAGATAATCACGACGACAACGATCACAACGGACGTTGACGCCAACGTCTGTTTCGGCGTCGGCCATGTGACTTTCTTAAGCTCAATCTTTGCCTCTTTCAAGAACTGCTTGACCTTCGCAAATATCAGTTTAATTTTATCCATTTGGAAATCCTTATCCAGAACCGCAAAAGAAAAAATGGCAGGCCAGGAGGGACTCGAACCCCCAGCATCCGGATTTGGAGTCCGGCGCTCTATCCATTAGAGCTACTGGCCTGTTCCAAACGGTTTGTCCTTAAGCAAGGGCGAACTATTTGGTCTCCCTGTGAACTTTGTGTCCCCGGCAGAATTTGCAGAATTTTTTTAACTCCAGACGACTCTGCATGGTCCGTTTATTCTTTGTGGTCGTATAATTTCTCTGTTTGCACTCCGTACAAGCCAAAGTAATAATATTGCGCATGATCACCCCTCAAATGACATGGAGCCCACGACCAGGATTGAACTGGTGACCTCATCCTTACCAAGGATGTGCTCTACCGACTGAGCTACGTGGGCTGATGATAGATCCCTCTCTATATAATCTATGGAGCGGGAAACGGGATTCGAACCCGCGACCCTCAGCTTGGAAGGCTGACGCTCTAGCCACTGAGCTACTCCCGCCTTAACAAACAGCCGATTGCCCCTTGCCGGCCACCCCGACCATGGGTCTTCTGATGAAAACTGGTGGAGGGGGGAGGATTTGAACCTCCGTAGGCTACGCCGGCAGATTTACAGTCTGCTCCCTTTGGCCACTCGGGAACCCCTCCAAAAGCCAAACAAATATCTGGAGCTGGCGATGGGACTCGAACCCGCAACCTGCTGATTACAAATCAGCTGCTCTACCTGTTGAGCTACGCCAGCCAAAAACAGGCGCTTAGCTCCCAATTTCATTACAAATAAAATGACATCGCCCGAAAAAAGCAATAACACACCCGCTCGCATGATTCGTGCGAATTGGGGACATTAAATTCTATGCGGCTGTTTGTCAAGATTTATTTTTAAATTTATTTCAAACGCCACACCATTCCCTCGGGCATATCGGAAACTTCAATGCCCATGGTCAAGAGTCTGTCCCGGATATCATCCGATGCCTTCCAGTGGCCGGCCCGCCTCAGGGCTTCTCTTTCCTGCAAAAGCTTCCAGACTTCTTCGCTGATGACCTCCTCCTCGAAGTTCATCACACCGAGGACACCATCCATTTTTTTTATCATCGCAAGGATACGATCCCTCTCCTTCTCATTCAGGTGGGCATGGGAAAGCGGAATACTGATTTTTTTCACAAATTCAAAAAGACAAGCCAGTGCTGCTGAAACATTCAGATCATCATCCATGGCGTTCGTGAAGGACTGGTTGACATCATAAATGCATTGATCTGTGTCGGAAAAGCCTGTTCCGGGGCGATAGCGGATCAGCCTCTGAACAAATCCATTCAGCTTTCGTACGGTATTCTTTGCGGTGTCCAGCGCACCGAAGGTAAAGTTCAGCGGCTTGCGATAATGCGCGCTCAACAGAAAAAAACGGATCTCCGGACCGTGATATCCCTGCCTTTCCAAATCTTCTATCGTAAGCACGTTATTGAGGGAACGGGACATTTTTTTGCCGTCGATCATGAGCAGTTCCGTATTCAGCCAGTAATTCGCCATCCTTTTGCCCGTTACGGCCTTCCCGATGGCCATGACGTTTTCACAGTGGGGGAAAACAATATCCGCCCCGCTGGCATGAATATCAAATGTTTCACCCAGATACTTCAGGGATATGGCGGCGCATTCCAGATGCCAGCTGGGCCGGACATTCCCCCATCGGGTTTTAAAATAGATGCCCCGTTTTAATTCGTTAAGAGTCGATCTTTTCAGGAGGGTAAAATCCACAGGGCTGTCTTTTTCATAATCATCCTGTTCGACGGTTCTGCCCTGCTTCACTTTGCCGAGATCGATGTGGGACAGACAGCCATAGTCATTGAGCTTGGAGATATCAAAATAGACAGACCGTAATTTTTCATAGGCATAACCCCGTTCCATCAACTTTTCGACATAATTGAGCATATCCTCGACATGCTCACTGGCCTTTGGATAATCCTTGTCCTTCTTAATATTTAACTTATCGATATCTCCAAGAAATGCGGTCATGCTGCGTTCGGTGAAGACATGGAGATCCAAACCGGCGAGCTCAGCCCCTTTGATGGAACGGTCTGCCAGATCGACGATGTTCATGACATGCCGCACGTTATATCCCTTAAATTCAAGATACCGGCGGATCATATCGGAGACGACGAAGCGACGGTAGCTGCCGATGTGCGGCACCCCATGCACCGTCGGCCCGCACGAATGAATGCGAACCTCCTCGGCATTGATGGGTTTAAAGAAGGTTTTTTCCCGCGTCAGTGTATTGAAGAGGCGCAGGGTTGTTTGGGCCTTATCGGTAAAAAGCTCCGTGCTTAGATATCGCTCACCGCTGTCCGGGCAGATGACGACGATCAGGCCTTCTTGCAGTTCCATGGCTTTCTGCAAGGCAACATGCATGGCCGCGCCCGAACTCATTCCCACCAGGATGCCCTCTTCCCGGGCCATGCGCCGGGACATCTCAAAAGCATCTTCATCGAGAATATTTATTTTTTCGTCGAGACGGCTCCGATCGTAAATACCGGGCTGGTAAGATTCTTTCATGTTCTTGAGGCCTTGAATCTTATGCTGAAGATAGGGTTCCACCCCGACAATCATGATCTGCGGGTTCAATTCTTTCAGGCGTTTGGAAATCCCCATCGCCGTTCCCGTCGTCCCCAGCGCCGCCACCACCATCGTCACCATCCCATCGGTTTGACGCCAGATTTCTTCAGCCGTTCCATGGTAATGGGCAGCGACGTTGTCCTCATTATTAAACTGGTCGGCGCCAAAATACTTGCCCGGATGCTCGCGCATGAGGCCATAGGCCATTTCGATTGCGCCATCGGTCCCCTGGGCGGCCGGCGTAAAAAATAATTCGGCGCCCAGGGCTTTGAGTATTTTTTTCCGTTCCTCGCTGGCGGCTTCCGACATGGTCAGACACAGCCGGTAGTCCTTGGCCGCGGCGACAATGGCCAAGCCAATGCCGGTATTCCCGCTCGTGGCTTCGAGAATGATCTTTTCCTTCGTGAGCTCACCCCGCCTCTCCGCCCCTTCGATCATGAAAAGCGCCACCCTGTCCTTGATGGAGCCGCCGGGATTGAAACTCTCCATCTTTGCAAAAACTTTTGCTTTAGGATTAGGATTCAATTTTGAAATCTCAATAAGGGGGGTATGGCCGATGGTATTCAAGATGTTGTGAGGTAGCGTTTTCAATCGTTATTCCCTATCTTAAAAACATGATTCAATCCAACAAGCGCTTCGCAAAATGGATCGCCGTTTGCGGACAGCTGACGCAAATCCGTTGCAGCATGAAAAAATCTACAGGACTCAGCTATCAAGTTTCATGACAGGAATTTTGAAAAACGGGACCCCTTTCTCGCGGAGCAGTTCTTCTTCCTGGCGGGTCGTGGTTCCCTTGATATTTCTGGCCTCTTCTTCGCCGTCATGGATTTTCATCGCCACTTCACTGAATGCGTCGCCCACATCATCGAAATTCTTTTCAAGAAACTCATTCAACCGTTGCACAGCCTTCATGGGGGTCAGTGCCCCATTTTGTTTTTTCTCCGATGCTTTCAGATCGCGACCCAGAATAGCCAGGGTTGATGGTACCATTTCCGCACCCGCCTCCCCGCAGACGGGACAGGTGATCAGGTTCAGGTCTTTCTGTTGTTCAAAAGCCGCGCTGTCTTTGAACCAGCCCTCAAATTCGTGATTTTTCTTACATTTAAGATCGTAAATGATCACCGGTGTTTGCGCCTCCGATTTTTTCTTTATCCGGCCCTAAAATAAAGATGGACAATTAATCACAAATTTTATATCATAACAAATGTCGGGATGTGGCCCAGCCTGGTAGGGCACTGCGTTCGGGACGCAGGAGTCGCGCGTTCAAATCGCGCCATCCCGACCATTCTTCACTTTGGCTGACGGTCAACCGCCCACGACTGATGCCATCTTAAAGATGGGCAGATACATGGCGATAATCATGCCGCCCACAACTCCTCCCAGAAAAACCATCATGATCGGCTCCAGCAAAGCCGTCATCGCATCCACGGCGGCATCCACTTCATCATCATAAAAATCAGCAATCTTCGCCAGCATTGTGTCCAGGGCGCCGGTCGCCTCGCCCACGGCAATCATCTGTACCACCATGGGCGGGAAAATGCCCGTCTCGAGCAACGGCTCGGCAATGGTTTTTCCCTCGCTGATGCCCTTTCTGACCTTCATCAGCGCGTTTTCAATGATCTTGTTTCCGGACGTTTTACTGACAATGGCCAGGCCTTCCAGAATGGGAACGCCGCTGGACATCATGGTCGCCATGGTGCGGGTAAACTTTGACACGGCAACCTTCTTCAACAGCGGACCAAACACGGGAGATTTCAAAATCAGCTGATCTATGATCAGGGCTCCTTTTTCGGTGCTTCTGAACCGGTTAAAGGCTATATAGGCGGCAACCAGACCCCCAGCAGCGTAGTACCAGTAGCTCTGAGCGGCGGCGCTTAAATTGACCAGAAACTGCGTGGGGGCGGGCAGCTCCCCGCCCATACCTTCAAACATCTTCTGAAAGACAGGAATGACCTTCAGGAGCAGAAGGGCGACAACGCCCACCGAAATCACGAGCACGCTGGCCGGGTAGGTCATCGCCCCCTTGACCTTGCTTTTGAGCTTCATGGCCTTTTCCATATAACTGGAAAGGCGCTGAAGAATAACGTCAAGAATACCCCCGCTCTCACCCGCGGCCACCAGATTGACAAAAAGATCATCGAAAACTTTGGGGTACTTTTTCAGGGAGTCGAAGAGGGTGGCTCCCCCCTCGATATCTTCCTTGATGGACCTGATTATTTGGGCAAAGGTTTTGTTCTGTTCCTGTTGCGCCAGCAGGTCAAGGCACTGAATCAGCGGGAGTCCCGCATTAATCATGGTGGCGAAAATCCGGGCAAAGATGACCACGTCTTTTTCCTTCACGCCCGGTTTAAGGAACGGAAGATATTCCGACAAGTCCTTGGGTTTCGTCTTGATTTTGATTGACTTGAATCCCTGCCTGCGCAGAATGCCTCGCAGCGCCGCATCATTGGCGGCTTCCACTTCTCCCTTTTTGATTTCGCCTTTCCGGGTCTGCGCTTCCCATACAAATACCGGCATCATTCAACTCCTTCCGCATTGGCCCATTTACGGACGATGTCATTGAGGATGATCCCTGCAGCCACAGCGACATTCAGGGAATCGACCTTTCCAAACATAGGAACGGACACGAGGAAATCACATTGCTTCCGAATCAGCGGTCTCATGCCACGGCCTTCGGAGCCCATCACCAGACCGATATGTCCCTGGCAAGTCATGCCATGAATATTCTGACCGGCATGGGTATCGGCGCCATAGATCCAGAACCCCTGTTTCTTCAAATCTTCCATCACCCTGGAGAGGTTGGCGACGCGGGCAACCGGCGTCAGCAAGGCCGCTCCCGCAGACGCCTTAATCACGGCCGCCGTAACCCCGGCGGACCGGTGTTCGGGAATAATCACCCCGTTTGCGCCATGACAGTGGGCCGTCCTGATCAAGGCCCCCAGATTTTGGGGATCGGTAATCCCGTCAAGCAGAAGAACCAGATGGTATAAAAACCCCGGATGGCGACGTTCCATGATCTGATCCAGATCCGCATAGTCAAAAGACCGATAAAATCCGACGACGCCCTGATGCACCCCGTAACCGGTCAGCTTGTCAATCTCTCTCTTTTCCTTGAACTCGACCGGAATTCTCTTTGCTGCAGCCAGATTCAGGATGGCATGCAGCGCTTCTTTCATCTTCCCGCCGGCAACAGCAAGGCTCACAAGCCGGCAAGGCTCCAGCCTCAGCGCCTCCGCAAGCGGATTGATCCCGTAAATGATCTCCATGTCATGATTCCGGTTAAATCGCCCCTTTCAGTGCTCCCGCACCTGGAGGCCTGCTGAAATCTTTTCAATGATCTGTTCCGCGGCAGCAATCGGATCGTCGGCCATGCGGATGGGCCGGCCAACCACGAGATAGTCAGCTCCGCTGCGAATGGCCTCTTCTGCCGTCAACGTCCTTTTCTGGTCGTCGTCCCGAACAGCGTCGGCGTCTCTAATGCCGGGTGTAACAATAAGAAAATCCCGGCCGCAGCCCTCCCGGATGGCGACGATGTCCTGCGCCGACGCCACAACACCCGTCACGCCGGCATCCTGTGCCATCTTGGAAAGGGTCAGTGCCAGCGCATCTGCAGCACAGCGAAACCCCTGCCCCCGGAGATCCTCGTCATTCAAGCTGGTCAGCACCGTTACAGCCAGAATAACAGGCATGGGCTTCTGCATCGTCTCCGACGATCTCCGGACAGCCGCAACGGTCTCTTGCATCATTTTTTTCCCACCCAGGGCATGGATGTTGAACATGGAAACATTCAGCTTGACGGCGCCTTCCGCAGCCCTGGCAACGGTATTGGGAATGTCATGAAACTTCAGGTCCAGAAATACCCTGCCGCCCCGATGAATGATCTGCCGGATAATCTCAGGCCCGTGAAGGGTAAACGACTCCTTGCCAACCTTGAACAGCCCGACATGATCCTGCAGGCGGTCAACCCAGGAAAGCGTCTCCGGGAGGTCCGCTCCGATATCAAGGGCAAAAATCAGTCGCTCGACCGCCCGTTGTCTCAAAGCATTACTCGGAATATTCCTCATCGCCAACATATTCTGTTTCATCCCCGATCGGACGATAGGTGTCCCGGACCCCCACCAGGTATTCCGGATGGGCGTGTGTTACCTTTCCAGCGGCAATTTCTCTGAGCGCAGCGACGACCTCACGGTTATTCTTGATATCGGTCAGGGGCTGTACACCTTTCAAAAGGTGTTTGGCGCGCCTTGCCGTCAACATCACGAGCGCAAAGCGATTCGCTGAATGCCGCAAAGCATCTTCAACCGTAATTCTTGCCATATTGATTTCATACCTCCATCAGATTACAAATATTTTCGGTTATTAAGACAAATGATACCTGAAAGAACGGACAGCCTTTATCCTAAAAAAGGTCTTATCTTTTCCGCCAACCGTTCCCGTCGGCATTTTTCCGCAATGTAGATGGACCTCAGGCAATCGACGGCATCCTGGAGATCCTGATTGATAATGATATAATCATACCACACAATCTCTTTGATTTCATCCATGGCTTTGCCAAGCCGTACTTGCATCACTTCCGGGATCTCGCCCCGTCTGTTCAATCTGGATTTCAAAGCTTCCAGGGATGGAGGAAGGACAAAGACGAAGACACCGCCCGGATAATTCTTTCTCAGGGCCGTTGCCCCCACAGGTTCGATGTCCAGGAGCAGGTCGCAGCCGGCGCCAAGAATATTCTGCATGATTTCTTTGGCCGTCCCATAATAGTATCCATAATTTTCCGCCCATTCGGCAAAGGCCCCCGCTTTAATTTGTTCCCGAAAGGCTGCCTCAGAGATAAAATAATAATCCACACCATTTTTTTCACCCGGGCGCGGCGGTCTGGTCGTGGAGGAGACCGAAAACCGGATATCCGGGCAAAGCTTGAGGAATTCACGGCAAATGGATGTCTTTCCCGTCCCCGACGGCGCTGAGACCACCATGAACAGAGAAGCCCCTGCAGGATGGGCTGATCCCGCGGCGCCCTGTTTTTCAGATTCATTCAAGATTCTGCACCTGTTCCCTCAGCTTTGCCAGTTCACTTTTTATTTCAATCACTTGCCTTGATATGTCCGCGTCACTGCTTTTCGAACCGAGGGTATTGACTTCTCTATTCATTTCCTGGATCAGGAAGTCGACTTTTCTGCCAATCGCATCTTCACTGTTGAGCATTTCCTGAAACTGCCCAAGGTGACTCCGAAAACGGACAATCTCCTCTGTAATATCACTTTTTTCAGCAAAAATTGCAACTTCCTGACTTAAACGGGCCTCATCGATCATCAAACCGCTGGTCATCTCCCGAACGCGGTCCGTCAGTCGTCTTTGATATTCCAAAACGACACGGGGCGTCTTTGCTTCAATCCCGTTTAACAGCAGCGCCATCAGATCGAGACGGGCCGACAGGTCCCGTACAAGGATTTCCCCTTCCCGTCGCCTCATGTCCATCAAACCGGCCAGCGCTTCATCCAGAACCATTGCCAATCTCTGCCAGAGCGCCGTCATGTCCTGAGACGGCTCCACCGGCAGGAATACATCTTTCTGGGCCGCAATCATCTCCAGACGGATATCATCCTTAAGATTCAGGGATTGTTTTAGCTGCGTCAGCAGATTATAGTAATTCTGGGCCAAGGGCAAATTTAACGCCAGGAAGTGGCCATTTTCCGTGCTGCCCTGAGCATCCCTGCGGATGGTCGCCTCGATTTTTCCGCGCAGCAACGGTTCCGCGATCTTTTTTTTAATTTCCATTTCAAGCGCAGACAGAGAGGCTGGAATCCTCAGAGAGATTTCCAGAAAGCGATGGTTCAGGGATTTGATTTCCACGACCATTTTCTGACCGTCCAAAATGGCCTCGGCGCGGCCGTAACCAGTCATACTACGAACCATTTCAATCATCCCTCCGAGCAATTTTTAATGATATGATATACTTATCGCGAATTTTATTCAATGCGGCCATCACCACCTGCCCCGCATAATCAGGATAGGTCCAGGAGAGTGTGCGGAACGCCCCGCCGGTAAAAATCAGCGTCAGGTCGGCGTAAATGCCGTCCCTGAGATAGGGGCGATGCGTATACCCCTTTCCCGTCGCCAGAATCAAGTGCGCCAAAGAGAGATAGCCCGGATCGATATTGACTTTTCTTCGCCCCTCGCTGGAAAACTGCTCTTCAACGAGGTTGGTCAGCAGCTTGACATCAGGAAGAGATTCGGGCGGGATGAGTTTATCAAAACTGACCATGCGCCGGGTCAAGGATCGTTCCATCTCTTTTTCATAATAGCTCGTATAGTCAAAGGGCATCTGCGCGCTGATGAAATCGGGTCTGCCGAAATGCGCCGCCAGAATTTGCATCGCATCAAGCACGACAGCCCCCTGTGTAAAAATGACGCTCATCACGAGCTTGACTGCCTCTGCCTGTCTGGGTCTGCTCATAGCACCCTTTTGAGTTCCGCCTGCGAGACTGTTGACGTACCGACCTTGCCGACGACAATCCCTGCGGCATGGTTGGCCAGAAAAGCGGCTTCTTTGAAGGTTGCCCCGGAAGCCATACAGAGGGCAAATACCCCGATCGCCGTGTCTCCCGCTCCGGTGACATCGAAAACTTCCCGCGCTTGGGTCGGAAATAAGGTGTGCTGGATGTGGTCATTTTTTTCAAACAGGGACATTCCTTCTTCACCCCGCGTAATGAGGAGCGCCTGATAACGATAGCGGCTCAGCAGGGTCGTCCCCACCTCGATCATGTTCTCGCGGCTCACCCGTTCCACGCCGACAGCCCGGCCTGCCTCGTGATGATTGGGCGTAATAATATCACACCCTTCATAAAGCGAGAAATCACTTTTCTTCGGATCGACGCAGACGATAATTTTTCGGTCTTGCACCAGATCCCGGATGCCGTCGAGCAAGGCCTTCGTGATCACGCCCTTGCCGTAATCGGAAATTACAATCGCGCCCAGCTCATCCCGCAAGGCGCGGATATAGGTGATCATGCGCTCAATGCTGTCTGCGGTCACGGGTTGGCGGCTTTCACGGTCAAACCGCACCACTTGCTGGCTGTGAGCCACGATCCTTGTTTTCAGCGTGGTCGGACGATTGGCTTCCACGACAACACCACGTGCGTCAATCTCCCGTTTGCGAAATTCACTGACCAGCTTTTTCCCCATCTTATCCGCGCCAACGACACCCGATACATACGCCCTGCCGCCTATGGCATGGATATTATGCAAAACGTTGGCCGAGCCGCCCAACAGCAGATGATCCGCGTCAACCTCCACCACGGGCACGGGCGCCTCCGGAGAAATCCGTGAAACTTTCCCCCAGATAAAGTGGTCGATCATCAGATCGCCCACAACCAGGACTTTTGCCCGGGAAAACCTGTCAATAATTTCAAGAGCCCTTTTCTGATTCAGGATCTTCTTCATGTCTTCCCACTCCGCCATGATGTTGATACCTTGAGCGGCTGACCGCCGGTTTCAGGTTTGAATTGATAACTTTATTCCTATTACGATTTTTTTGTCAATGCTTTTCTATATCAAATGATTGTCTCTGAACAAGAAAACCGGCATCCGCCTACAATCTTTATTGACTTCAACCACAGCATGGGTTAGAAGATTATTGTTGAATCGGGTATTCCATATCCCTTCACGACTGAGGATGATTATGCTGCGTTCAATGATTATGTTGGTGCTCTGTGTGTCGGTCACGGGCTATCTGTCGGCATGCTGCATTATCTTCGGCCTGATCTCACCCGGCGAAAACAAAATACACCATATTGCAAGGATCTGGGCAAAAATTCTGTTGTTGCTGTCGAGTACCCGTGTGGAGGTGGTCGGGGCAGAAAACGTACTGATAGGAAAACCGCAAATCTTCATGTCCAACCACCAGAGCGATTTTGATATTTTAATCGTTCTCGGTTTCATTCCCGGACAATTCCGCTGGATTGCCAAAAAAGAGATCTTTAAGATCCCCATCTTTGGCGGTGCAATGAGAAACGCCGGATATATCGAAATTGACCGGCAGAACCATGAAAAAGCCCTGAAGAGTCTCGATATCGCAGCACAGAAAATCAGAGAGGGAAAATCCGTCATGACCTTTCCCGAGGGGACACGAAGCAAGGACGGCGTCATGAAGCCCTTCAAGCAGGGCATGTTTCACCTGGCCATCAAGGCCGGGGTTCCGATCGTCCCCGTCTCTATTATCGGTGCGGGTGCGATCATGCCCAAGCGTTCTTTGCGGATCAATCCGGGCAAAGTCACCATCATGATCGACAAGCCCGTCGACGTAACCGGTTATACGGTTGAAAACCGTGCACAGTTAATTGAACGGGTGTGGGACGTGATCGTGAACAATTACAACAGGGGAACACAATCCGAAACGGCCAAGCGATCACCGGCGGTAAAGGACCCCGCAGCACACCGGGAGATATAGCCCGCCATCCAGGCAATAAGGAACATGACGCTCATGCCATCAACTATCAAAAGGTCAAGAGAAATCGCCGGGGTCATCAACCTTGCCATTGCCATATTTCTACTGCTTTCCCTGTCCTCCTACCATCCTTCGGACCCTTCTTTTACCCATTTTGTTGCAGGAACAGCCAAAACCCATAACCTGATCGGGTCATTCGGATCCTACGGCGCCGACTCCTTATTAAGATTATTCGGCCTCGGCGCTCTGTGGTTTCCGGTATTCTTTGCAGTGATCGCCTTTAAATACTTCCTCGACGCAAACTTTCGCCTCGGCGTCACGGGCATCAACGCCTTTTTAGGACTACTGATAGCCACATCCGGCCTTGCCGCCGTGGCGCTGGCGAACATACCGATTCATGGCATCAAGCTCCGCCCCGGCGGACTCCTGGGGGATCTCCTGGACAGACTTTTAGGCGCCTTCCTCAGCCATATCGGCGCCTACATCGTCCTGGTCGTTGTTCTGATCATTGCTCTGATGATCCTGATCGATTTATCCATCGTATCCTTCATCACCCAATTAAAAAGACGTGTGCTGGCCCTGTGGTTCAGTGGCACAGGCCTGTTGACGAGGCTGGTGGAAAAGTTGCGGGAAAGAAAAATAATCCCCTCCATGACAAGGAAGAAAGCAACCGAACCGGTCATCGGCGAGGCGCCGGTTAAGACAGAGATCCTGCGTCCCGTGAAAGCGTCACAGACGCATTTCGATTTTGTCGATAACAGGGGCGTCAAGTTCAGCCTGCCGCCCCTGACCCTGCTTGACCAGGTCCCTCGCAAGGACATGAGGATGAAACGTGACAGCCTGATAGCCATCGCCCGGATTCTGGAAACAAAGCTGGCGGACTACGGCGTCGAGGGAAAGGTTGTGGAAGTCAAGCCGGGACCCGTGATTACCATGTATGAGCTCGAACCGGCGCCTGGCGTAAAAATAAATAAAATTACTAATTTATCTGATGATCTGGCCCTGGCCTTGCGGGCGCCGAGTGTCCGGATCATTGCCCCGATTCCGGGAAAGGCGGCCGTCGGCATAGAGATACCCAACAACGTACGTGAACCGGTGCAACTGTTGGATGTTCTTGACCACGAAGCCTTTCTTCAATCGTCGCTCAAGCTTCCCATCGCCCTGGGCGTGGACATCGTCGGCAGCCCGGTGATTGCCGATCTCATCCGGATGCCCCACCTGCTGATTGCCGGCACAACAGGATCCGGTAAAAGCGTCTGCCTCAATGCCATGATTTGCAGCATTCTTTTCAAGGCGCCGCCGGACGATGTCAAATTTCTCCTGATTGATCCGAAGAGACTGGAACTGTCCGCCTATGAGAGGATTCCCCATCTCCTCCATCCCGTAGTGGTGAATCCCAAGAAAGCATCCCTGGTGCTTCGATGGGCCGTGGAGGAAATGGAACGTCGATACGAAGCCATCAGCGAGCTCGGAGTCAAAGGCATCGATGCATACAACCGCCTCATCGATAAGACGCGCAGAGGAAAAGCAAAGGGCGCACTGTCGGCGAGGGAAAAGACTGCGGACGATCAGGGACATGCCGGCGAGGGATTCAGGACCGCCGCTGCCAAACTTCCTGTCGATATCGCCAACCGGCAAAAACTACCCTACATCGTTATCGTGATCGATGAGCTGGCCGATCTGATGATGGTGGCCCAGCGGAACGTGGAAGAATCCCTGGCCCGCCTTGCACAGATGGCCAGGGCGGCGGGAATCCACCTGATCCTGGCCACCCAGCGTCCCTCCGTGGATGTGATCACAGGGATAATCAAAGCTAACTTCCCCACTCGTATTTCCTTTCAGGTCTCGTCCAAGGTGGATTCCCGGACGATCATCGACCAGCACGGCGCCGAAAAACTGCTGGGGGCGGGGGACATGCTCTTTATCCCCCCCGGCACATCCAATCTGGTGCGCATCCATGGGGCTTTCGTCTCAGACAAGGAGATTGACCGCATTGTCGCCTTCATTTGCAATCAGGCCACACCGGCCCATGATCCATCCATCGCCGAATATGAACAGGAATCTCCGGAGGGAGAAAAGGCGGAATCCGATTTTGATGAAAAATACGACGCCGCCGTGGAGCTGGTCGCAGACCTCGGGCAGGCTTCCATTTCCCTCGTGCAGCGCTATATGAAGATAGGTTATAACCGGGCGGCGCGCATGATCGAACGCATGGAATCGGAGGGAATTGTGGGACCGTCCGACGGTGTAAAACCCCGGAAAGTCCTGATCAGAAAACATTCCAAGTGAAAAATCTCACGGTGCACATCGTCAGTCTCGGCTGTCCGAAAAATCAGGTGGATGCCGAGGTCATGGCCGCCATCCTGGCCGGCCGGAATTTTCAAATCACCACGGAGCCGCAGGCCGCCGAGCTGATCCTGGTCAACACCTGCGCCTTTATTCTCCCGGCTAAAGAAGAATCCATCGGCGAAATTCTGCGCATGGCCCGGTATAAAAAAACAGGCGCTCTTAAGCATCTGGTGGTGACGGGCTGCCTTCCCCAGCGTTACGGCAAAGACCTGGAAAAAGATATCCCCGAAGCGGACCTTTTCCTCGGCATGGCCGAAGTTCCAAATATTCTTTATCATATCAATAACTTAGTATCCATCTCGCCGGCGCGTTGCCGCATGGTTGTCAACAAACCCGATTTTCTCATGAACGCAACACATCCCCGCCTGCTGCCCCCGTCCACAGCGACAGCCTATCTGAAGATCGCCGAAGGATGCTCCAACCGCTGCACCTACTGCGTCATCCCCGCCATTCGCGGAAAAGCGCGCAGCAGACATC
>JAUSOK010000031.1 GCA_030656035.1 Syntrophales bacterium | reverse complement strand
GATGTCTGCTGCGCGCTTTTCCGCGAATGGCGGGGATGACGCAGTAGGTGCAGCGGTTGGAGCATCCTTCGGCGATCTTCAGATAGGCTGTCGCTGTGGACGGGGGCAGCAGGCGGGGATGTGTTGCGTTCATGAGAAAATGGACCCCGGCTTTTACCGGGGTGACGGCAGGAGTGACTTTTTACGAACGCGTCATTGGTAACATGCAAGCGACTACAGGGGCGTAGCGCCCAAACCTGTGAGAAATTATTATTTCTCAATGCCGGCCATAATTTTCGCGTCTGTTTTGAACTTTTCGATTTTTTTCATCAGTGATTGCTGAATGATTATCTTCTGCGCCTGGGGGGAACCGGCGCCATGCGTCGACTCGATGGGCACAACCGATCCCTGACCAGTGAGATATTCGATTAGACGCAGCATGCGAATCCGATTTTCTGTGGAAGTCTTGTCGCTTCCCTTTAAATATTTATTCAGGAGTACTCCTATCTTTTCATGTTTCAAGTCGGCGGCGGTTGGCGAGGTGCATACAAGTCCTCCTGCGATATCAGCGACAATGTAATTGCCTTCCCAGATTGCATTCACCCCCTGGAGTTTTGCGATATTGATATAGAGAGGGTCGGGCATGAAGACGCCGGAGCGGGTCTTTTCTCCGGTGTAGATGGAAGCGAGGGCACATCCGAAAGACATTTCGCTCTGAAAATAGAGATCGGTCAACTTTTCGCTGATATGACGAGCATTGCCGATGCCGTTATCGTCTGCGGCGACGGCGGCGGCGCCAATGAGCAGATCCCGGTGCCCGGCCTTACAGCTTGAAGTGTTCAACCGCTGGAGGTTGGCGAAATGACTGACCAGACTCCCCGCATAAGTGTATTCTCCGCACATAAAGACGCGTTCCCGGGGAACGAAGACATCATCAAAGATCACGTGGGTCGAGCCGTGCACGCCGTACTTAGCGTTTCCATAGTCCATTTCCTCCCCCACAAGTCTTCTCATATTCGGTGCGGGCGCTTCCGCTATATGTAGCACCCCCGGTGCGTCGCTGGGTACGGCAAAGCTTACGGCATAGCTTACCTCCTCGGCCTTCAGCGCCGTACAGGGGAGAACCACAATCTCGTTGGCGATTGCCGCCCCGGAAATGCTGGCTTTCGCTCCTCTGACAACGATGCCGTCTTCTCTTTTTTCAACAATATGCAGATAGAGGTCGGGATCGGCCTGCTGATGGGGGCTCATTTTCCTGTTTCCTTTTACGTCCATCATGGCCCCCGAGACGGCCAAGTCGTTTTCCTGAACATACTTGATGAAAGAAATAAGACGGCGGTGGTAATCTGTGCCGAGCCCCTGATCCATATCGTAAGTGGTTGCAAACAGAGAGTTTAACGCTCCGGTGCCCACACAACGGGCGCCGATGCAGGCCCCGTGTTTATGTACCAGGAAGCGGGAAAGCCGGAACCGATTTCGCAGGTCTTCCTGATTCTGGTGGATGTGAAGGAAGCGGTTGACCGTACCGTCGATGAAAGGTGAATGGGCGGTGTAAAATCCTTTGTCCCCGTCATGCTCGGACAATTCATACACCATCCCGATTGCTTCCATGGCCGGTCGGAAACAGGGATGGTCCCATAGATCGTTTACTTGTTTCCCATACGCGTATAGTTCCGTATTGAGCGCACTGATGCTGCCAATATAGTCCTGCTTAGATCTCAACGCCATGATGCAACCTCCTCATTTGTTAACTTCCAATTGATACCACAATTCCTTCCTTTTCCATAATGTCTTTTAGCCTGTGGATATGATTCTCGGCTGGGGCGACGGCGTCCGGATAAGGATAAATCCGGCCGAGCTGCGGGCTTTTCGCCTTACCCCCCTCGTGATAGGGGAGCAGGGAAATCTTTTCGGCGCCGTTCCTTTTCGCCAGCGCCGTCAGCTCTTGGATATGCGCTTCGGAGTCGTTGAATCCGGCGATTAGTGGCATACGAATCCAGATCCTTTTTTTCTTTGCCGCCTTCACCAGATTTTCGAGGATCTGTTCGTTGCCGACGCCGGTTGCCCTTCTGTGTGCACCGGAATCGAGATGTTTCACGTCAAAGAGAACCAGATCTGTGAAGTTGAGGACGCTTGCCAGCTTTTCCCAGGATGAATGACCCGTGGTATCCAACGCCGTGTGCATACCCTCTGCTTTGCATGCCGCCAAGAGCTGGGCTACTATTTCACTCTGCCAGAGGGCTTCTCCTCCCGATACCGTTACCCCCCCTCCGGAGTTGCGATAAAATCCTTCATCTTTCCTTATTTCCTGTACAATATCAGGGACCTCCATATAGCTTCCACGACGATTTAGGGAATGGTAAATACAGGCGCCCGTGCAGAGGAGGCACTGGTCACAGCGGGACCACTCAATTTTTCTCCCCTCCGCCTGCGTCATGGTGATGGCCCCCTGGGGGCAGGCATTGACACAGGCGCCGCATCCTTTACAGTTGATATCCCGTACCATGAGATTGGGGAAGAAATCCTGGGATTCGGGATTGGAACACCAGAGACATCGCAGGGGACAGCCTTTCATAAAGACCGTCGTTCGAATGCCCGGCCCGTCATGGATGCTGAACCGCTGGATATCGAAAATGAGTCCTTTATGGTTATTCATAATCATCGATTAATTCAATATCGTCTTTGTTTGCCGGCTATTCCCTCCCCTCCACGGGGGAGGGAAAGGTAAAGCCGCTTGCTTAGCAATAGTTTACGAAAGGCTTTGTTCGGTTCTCGCAATGATGTGATCCTGCAGACCTTTAGACAGGTCGGCGAAATAGGCGCTGAAGCCGGCAACGCGCACAATGAGATCCCGATACTTTTCAGGATACTCTTGGGCCGCGATCAAGGTATGCTTATCCACCACATTGAACTGGATGTGAGAGATCTTTTTGTCCCGCCAGGTCTTGAGATAGCCGAGAAATACCGGTTTCATGTCGTCAGTGAGGAACTGGGGCAGAAATTTCTGGTTCAGCAGATGGTTGTATGTCTGCAGGGTGTCGATCTTCGCACAGGAATTCAACACGGCCGTCGGCCCTTTCTTATCCATCCCCGGCTGCGGGGCCAGAGTCGAATCGGCAAATGGGCCCCCATCCATACGGCCGTCCGGTGTGGCCGGAGTGTCAGCGGCAAGACCATAGGTGGCGGAGACGGCGCTTCCATCCCCCCGGATACCATAACCGAACCGATCCTTTACCGTTTCCATGACGGCTTCTGTACGGTGATGAACCTCTCTGGCGATCAGATCGGCATAATCGTCGTCATTACCGTATTTAGGGGCATTGATACAGGCCTGGCGGAGATCTTCGCGTCCCTCCCAGTTTTTGTCCATAACCGCAGCCAGCTCGGGCAGGGTGACCAGCTTGTCCTCAAAGACCACCTTTCTGATCGCCGTCAGGGAATCGGCCACATTGGTACCCGCAATAACCATGGCAAAATCATGAACCATGGATGGGTAAATCCACTGTTTGCATTCCTTACCCTGTTCGATGCAACCCTCCACAATCGCCGAGTAGAAGGGTTTTGGACAATATTTTGCGTAGAGATCGCGGCAGGTGTTTTCGACCTCGGTCATCTTGGTCGTGAAAAACTTTACCTGGGTAAGGTAGGCCTCTAGGACGTCTTCCCAGGATTTGAAGGTTGCCGGATCCGGGGTCTTTGCCCCCCACTGTTCGCCGGTCTTCGGGTTAATGCCTTGGTGCAGCGCCCACCACAGGCACTTGGCCAACACAAAGTAACCAAGAACCCGGCGGGTGATATTCTTCCCCGGAATTTCCATATAGACGCAGCCCGACACGCCGTACATCTTTGCATCCTCCGGCGGTACGCCCCATTTTTCCAGCAGTGGGATCAGGGCTTCGTCATTGAAAAAAGAGGGATAACCGATGCCGGTCCTGATAGTGTCCATGGCGGCGGATAAAAGTTCATCCGGGGTGTCTTTGTGGATTCGCAAGGCAATGCTCGGTTCGATAGTACGCATGGTCCTGGCCGTCTCCAGTGCCAGATAGGTCAGGTCGTTGGTGACATCCCGGCCCTCTTTGTCCCTGCCCCCGAGGGTAATGGCCTGGAGGGAGGCCACGCCCCCATAGACGGATGTGACGAGAGGCGAATAGACCAGCCCCAGCTCCAGGAATTTGACCCACAGGAGCTGCAGGGTTTCCAGCGCTTCCTCCTTTCTTAGCTTTCCTGTTTGAATATCCTTCTCGTAATAGGGCCCTAAAATATAGTCCAGGCGGAGTCCGATGCCGAGGGTAGAGTATTCGAGGTAACGGATCAGATGGATAAAGTAAAAAAACTGGACCGCCTCCAGGAACGAACGGGGAGAATGGGCGGGAATCCAGGAACAGGTGTGGGCGATTTCCTCCAACCGGCCCTTTCTTTCGGGGTCCTTTTCGACGGCTGCCATGTCCGTGGCCAAGACTGCGTACCGCTTGGAAAAATTGATGACCGCCTTCAAGACGATGATCACGGACTGGAGGAATTCCTTCTGGTCGATGTAATCGCGGGGGATTGTCTTGTCGATCTCTTCAAGCCGCTCCTCGGCCCGTTTGATTCTTGCGTCAAGGCCTTCGTGCAGCAATGTTTCATAATCGGGAATGCCCAGTTCGGACCAGTGGGTCCAGAGGAAGGTCCCTTCATATTTCCAGTATTTTGCAAGATCACCGCTGAACATCTCCTGTTGCCGGTCGCTCATGCTCTTGCCCTTCCAGTATTCGCAGATCTCTTCCAGTTCCTTTTTTTCGGCCTCATTAAGGAGGGTTTTACCTGCCTCGCTGTTCACCAGCCGATTGACCGATTTCCAGTTCATGTCGATGGGATGGTAGATTCCCTCCGGTTCCGAGGTCTGATAGCCAACGATGCGCTCCCAGTCCCGGATAAAGATGCCCATGTTATCGAGCACATGGGCGAGAGCCTTGGCGCGGCGGATGACCATTGCCTGTCCATCCGTCTGCTTGAATGATTCGGTCATCAACCGTGATCGCTGAATGTCCAGCTTGACTTCCGGTCTGAACAGACCCCGCGACTTATCGTCTTCCGTATAACCGCGCTGAACGTTCCGAACCGCTTTGCTGACAAATTTGCTCCTCAGGTCTTCTGCTAATTCCATGTCGCTATTCCTCCTTCTGTCTTTTTAATCTTCATCGAAAAACTAATTTCCCGAACCCCAGCTTGGAGATAAACATCCTGTGATTTATCCGGCCGGGCACTGCCGCCATTAGAACGCTTTGTTGTATCGCATATAACGAATCGTTATATTGGTGTCAAGCTTTTTTTGCTGTTGGGAAACTTTCGGTTTTTGGCAATCTTGGAAAGAAAGGGAAAATTATATTTTTTCCTGTCTGCTTGGAAATAGTCAGGCAGGTGGGGGTGCTCCTAAAGCTGGCTGGAAATGATCATTTTTTGGATATGGCTGGTTCCCTCAAGTATCCGGAGCGCTTGGGCGTCTCGCTGGTATTTGGCCATGAGGGTGGGACCGCTATACCCTTTTTGGCCTATGATCAACATCCCTTCCCGGGTAACCTTGGCTGCCACCTCCGAAGCAAAGAGTTTCGCCATCGAAGATTCTCTGGTGTAGTCCATGTTGAGGTCCATCAATCGGCAGGCCCGCCAGACGAGGAGCCGTGCGGCATCGATATCAGTTGCCAGTTCGGCCAGAATGAAACTGATGCCTTGGTTTTTCAGGATTGGACGGTTCAAAATCACCCGCTTCTTGGCAAAATGGATGATCTCTTCGATCGCCGCCCGGGCCAGCCCCACACAAATGGCGCCGAAGAACGCCCGTCCCCAATCCAAAGTCTGCATGAGCAGGAGATAACCGCTGCCGGGAAGCCCGATCAGACTTGACCGAGGAACAACAACGTCATGGAAAAAAACCATTGCCGTAGGCGCACACCGCAGACCCGGTTTGTCATGGTAGGCGCTGCAGGTTATCCCCGCAACTTCCTTTGGCACAACAAAGGCATTGATGCCGGCCCTGCCCCTGCCTGTATCGCTGCTTGCCCAGACAGTATAGAAGGCGGCATTCCCGGCGTTGATAATCGGTACTTTTGCTCCATTGATGACATAGTGATCCCCTTCCAGACGGGCGGTGGTATCAAAGGAGGACGTGTCCGACCCGCCTTTCTCTTCCGTGATGCAACAACTGGCAACTTCTCCTTCCGGCTTCAGGAGCGGAATGAGAAAGGCTTCTTTCTGTTCATGGGAACCGCCTATGAGCAGGGCGGAAACAGCATGCACCGTCGCTGCATAGATGCTGGCAAGCCCGGCGCAACCATAGCTGATCTCTTCCGTCACTAAGGACAAGGTCAGGCGGTCAAGGGGTTTGCCACCGTATTCCTCAGGGATGATAAAGGCGTTCAGATGCTCTTTAGAGATGATTTTCAGATAATCTTTGTCGATTGGCCCCGGCTTTCCTGCCTCTAATTTGAGCGATAGGGGATGCAGTTTTTCTTCGGCAAGATGTCGTATTCTCTGTTGAAGCTTCCTTTGATCAGGCGACAATTCAAACGATATCATTCTTATTTCCCTCCACTTCTCTTCCAGAGGATGTAATCCAGAATAGACTTACGCTGCATGGGTTTAAGATCACGAAGCGCCAGGATGATCTCTTTTACATGCGGCTCCTTCATGATACTGTCCAGATCGTAACGAATCGGTTGTTCCTCCTCCGTTTCCTCCAGAAAATAGGTGACGGGTTTGCCGAGAAGCTGACCGATACGCTGAAGATCGGCAAGATAGAGCCGCCGCTTTCCCAATTCATAGTTAGAAAGGGACGCCTGCGTGCAGCCGATCTGTTTTGCCAGTTCTTCCTGGCTCAGGCCGGCTTCTTCTCTCGCTTTTTGCAGCTTACGGCCTATTTCTTCGTACGCTTTCATATTATCCGGGCAACATTGATAATTGATAACTCAACTTTCGCAGGAGCCAAAATTATGTAATATATTGTAATTATTAGTAGTGTAGCGTCACAAAGTGTGATATATGGGTTTTGTTCCCCAACAAAAGTCCAATAACGCACGAGGTGACGCTATGAGCCAGATTGTAC
>JAUSOK010000028.1 GCA_030656035.1 Syntrophales bacterium | reverse complement strand
AGTCCCATCCCCGAGACATTCTGCGAAAAACGCAACTTGATCCACATCCACGACGCCTTGCGCGACGTCCATTTTCCCGGGGCGGACGCCGACGTGGCCGCTTACAACGACATCCGCTCGCCGGCCCATCGCCGGCTCATCTACGATGAATTTTTCTTCTTCCAGTTGGGCCTCGCGCTGAAGCGCAAAGGCCATCTGCTGGATCAGGGGATTGCCTTCAGGACAGACGGTTCGCTGCTTCAACAATTCTACGCATCGCTTCCGTTTTCACTGACCGGAGCCCAGGCCCGCGTGATCGGTGAAATCGAAGTGGATATGGCAAAGCAAACCGTCATGCACCGCCTTCTGCAGGGCGATGTGGGTTCCGGAAAGACGGTCGTGGCGATGGCCGCGATGGTGTCGGCCTGTGAAAACGGCTATCAGGCCGCGCTGATGGCTCCCACGGAACTGCTGGCCCAGCAGCATTACGCCACAATCAAAGGCTGGGCGGACCACCTGAACCTCAAGGCCATCCTGCTGACGGGAAGCAGCCGGACGGGCGAACGCAATGAGATTCGCGAGGACATGGCAAGCGGCCGCGCGGATATCATCATCGGGACGCACGCGCTGATCCAGGATAGCGTGAGCTATGGGAAGCTCGGCCTGGTCGTCATCGACGAACAGCACCGTTTCGGCGTCCTGCAGCGCGCGACCCTGCGCACAAAGGGGGGTATGCCGGACGTCCTGGTCATGACGGCCACCCCGATTCCGAGAACGCTGGCCATGACCGTTTACGGGGATCTTGACGTTTCCGTCATCGATGAGCTGCCGCCGCAGAAGAAACCCATCAAAACGAAGGTCTTCTATGAATCCCAGCGCGCGCAGGTCTATGAGGCCATCCGCAAGGAACTTGCCAAAAAACACCAGATATTCATTGTCTATCCGCTTGTGACGGAATCGGAAGCCCTCGATCTCAAGGACGCCACGCGCATGGCGCAACACCTGCAGCAGGACATCTTTCCGGACTACCGAATCGGGCTGATTCATGGCCGTCTAAAAGCTCAGGAAAAGGATGAGACTATGGCCGCATTTATTGAAAAACAAACGGATATTCTCGTATCGACCACCGTCATTGAGGTGGGAATCGACATTCCGCAGGCCTCCGTCATGGTCATCGAACACGCCGAACGGTTCGGCCTTTCGCAGTTGCATCAGCTCCGGGGGCGCGTCGGCCGGGGCGACATCCCGGCCTATTGCATCCTTCTGGCTCAGCACAAGGGCTCCCTGGAGGCCAGAAGGCGGCTGCGCATCATGGAGGAGACCAACGACGGCTTCAGGATTGCCGAAGAGGACCTCGCGATCCGGGGGCCCGGCGAGTTCATGGGGGTCCGTCAGTCCGGCCTGCCCGATTTCCGCGTTGCCAATATCGCCCGCGACGGCCAGATCCTCAACGAAGCCAAGACGGACGCCTTTGCCCTGATTGAACAGGATCCTTTACTCAACAGGCCGGAGCACATCCTGCTCCGGGAGGTCCTGCTGCACCGCTGGCAAGAACGCCTGGACCTGGCCAGGACGGGATAGCCGAAGAGGTGGCACATCTCATCTCAACCCTGCCGATCCGGCTGGTTGATGTTGACCTAAATCTGATCAGGCAGGTAGCGGTTTACAAGACGACAAAAAAAATGTCGTACGCCGACTGTATCGCAGCCGCCCTTGCCAGATTCTACAAGGCCGAACTGGTAACCGGGGATGACGATTTCAAGCAACTGGATGGCGAGATTAAAGTTTTATGGATTGACTGATCTGACTGGGGATGGACATGTTGGCGACTGGCCTGATGGACGAATGAAAGGGAAGGGCGGATCGTATGGGTGACGACAGGGAATACCGGAAATGGCTGAAGACGTTCTATGAAGGTAGTTTCCTGGTTAAGGGGTGGACGGCCAGGAAGAAGGAATTGCTTGCCTCCATGGAAGGGCAGGGTGAAGCCGAAAAAATCCTGGATGAACTTGGGAAGCTGATTGGCGACGAATGGGCAAAAGACAACCGCACCAGAAAGATCGATACGGATGATGTGAAAAGATGGGGGGAACAGTTACAGGAGGCCAAAGGGGAGCCGGACAAGAAGATCATCGCTGAGCTGAAAAAGATCAAAAAAGATGTGACAAAAACCCTGAAGGCATGATCGTAAAACACTGCAAACTTTGCACCACCGGCAATCTTTTCGCCTCCTGCAAGGGGTGCGGCATACCCGTGTGCAAAAACTGCTGCCGCATGGAACTCGACGGTTTCGGCTGTGTCTCTGCCTGGCCCGTTTATTATTGCCTGAATTGTGCCGCAAAGCGATTCAGCAATCCCGATGTGCTATTGCGACCCCCTCCCAAATAGTCATTCATGAAACTCGAATGACTCGTTCTCTGTTGGGATTCCTGCTGCCAGTATGATATTTTCTCATCCAATTTGTTTGACAAACCCCCGAAACCTGTTATAGAAGCGGGCATTCTTTTTATCCGGCGCAACGTTTCCGGCCCGGGTAAAAGCAAACAAGCATTGATCGAGGAGAATCAGCCATGAAAACGATCTCCCTGGGTTTAATCGGTTTCGGCACCATCGGCAGCGGCGTGGTGAAGCTTTTGCAGGACAGCGGGGCGCTGATTGAAAAACGCCTCGGGGCCAGGCTGGTTCTGAAAAAGATTGCCGATCTGGACATCAAGACCCCGCGCGTCGTGTCCGTGAAAAAAAATGTACTGACCACGGACGCCCAGGCCGTCCTGAACGACCCGGACATCGGGATCGTGATCGAGCTGATGGGCGGCTACGAACCGGCGCGGTCCTTCATCCTTCGGGCCATGAAGAACGGGAAGCACGTCGTGACGGCCAACAAGGCGCTGCTGGCGACGCACGGCGATGAAATCTTCCGTGCCGCGGAGAAAGCGGGAGTGAATATCGGGTTTGAGGCCAGCGTCGGCGGGACCATTCCGGTCATCAAGACCCTGAAGGAATCGCTGGTGGCCAACCGCATCAAATCCATCTTCGGGATCCTGAACGGGACCTCCAATTACATTATGACCAAGATGACCGATGAAGGCAAGCCCTTCGACGAGGTACTGAAGGAGGCGCAGGCCCTCGGATTTGCGGAAGCCGATCCCACCTTTGACATCGAAGGGGTGGATGCGGCCCATAAGCTGGCCATTACACTATCGCTGGCATACGGAAAGCGCGTGAAGTTCGACGATCTCTACCGCGAGGGAATTTCAGAGATCAGCCAGCAGGATATTGAATTTGCACGGGAACTGGGATACCGCATTAAGCTGCTGGCCATTGCCATCCGCCATGATAACAACGTGGAAGCCCGGCTGCATCCCACGATGATCCCACATGACCACCTGTTGGCCAGTGTCGGCAGTAATTTCAATGCCTTTCACATTACGGGCGATGCCTCGGATTCCGTGTTTCTTTACGGCCAGGGGGCGGGCATGATGCCCACGGCCAGCGCGGTGATGAGCGATGTTGTGGATATATCGAGAGAAATGCTCAAGGGCGTTTCCGGCCTTGTTCCTGCCCGGTCGCTGCGGGAGGCTATTATTGAGGACATCAAGCTCATGCCCTTCGATGAGATTGAAACCAATTATTATTTCCGCTTCTCCGCCGTGGACCAGCCCGGCGTCCTGTCGAAGATCTCGGGCATCCTGGGCAAGAACAACATCAGCATCGCCTCGGTGATCCAGAAGGGCCGGAAGCAGGGCGGCGGCGCGGTCCCCGTGGTCATGACCACGCACCGGGCCAAGGAGCGGGACGTCCGCTGCGCCCTGGGCGAGATTGATCAGCTGGACATCGTACAGGCAAAGACGGTGCTCATCCGGATCGAGGACCATACATTCTGACGACCTCGTAAAAAAATATTTCCTCCCTCCCCCTCGACAGGTGAGGATTCGGGTGGGGGTGGAAATTTGAAAACGTTTGGCGGTAAATTAACTTTATGAAATATATCATTTTACTCGGCGACGGCATGGCGGATTATCCCATTGAGAAACTGGGAGGCAAGACGCCGCTGGAAGTCGCCCGCATTCCGAATATGGACCGCATCGCCGGAGAAGGAACGATCGGGCTGGTGGACACCATTCCGGCCGGTTTCAAGCCCGGCAGCGACGTGGCCAACCTGTCCGTGCTGGGCTATGATCCCGGAATCTGCTATTCCGGCCGCGGCCCGCTCGAAGCGGCCAATATGGGCGTGCAGATCGGCCCCGACGATGTGGCGTTCCGGTGTAATCTCGTGACCTTGGGGCCGGAAGCGGATCCGGTCATGGTGGATTATTCCGCCGGTCACATTTCCTCCGAGGAGGCGGCCCGGATCGTTACGGGTATGGACAAGGCTATCGGCACGCCGGAATTCCAGTTTTATCCGGGTATCAGCTATCGTCATCTGCTGGTCTGGCGCAGCGGCAAAGACGCCCTGGAGGCGACGCCGCCCCACGACATCACCGGAAGGCCGACGGCCGCCTATCGGATCAAGGGCGACGGCGGCGAGAGGCTTGCCGAGCTGATGCGGCAGTCACAGATTTTTTTGCAGGATCATCCGGTCAACCGGGCGCGGCAGGCCGAAGGCAAGCGGCCGGCCACCTCCATCTGGCTCTGGGGGCAGGGCAGGGCGCCAAGCATGGTCCGACTCACCGATCAGTACAAGCTGCGGGGCGGGGTGATTTCAGCGGTGGATCTGCTCAACGGCATCGGCGTTTGTGCCGGCCTGGAGGTGATCCGCGTCCCCGGCGCCACCGGTTTCACCGATACCAACTACATCGGAAAGGCGCAGGCCGCCCTGGAAGCCCTCAAGGATATGGATTTCATGTTTGTCCACGTCGAGGCGCCCGACGAGATGGGCCATGCCGGAAATCTCGAGGGTAAAATCCAGGCCATCGAGGATTTCGATGAGAAGGTCGTGGGGACCGTCCTCAAGGGGCTGCCGGATTTTGATGATTACCATATTCTGGTGCTGAGCGATCACCCGACGCCGCTGGCGATCAAAACCCATGCCTCCGATCCCAGCCCATTCGCCGTTCTTTCATCGGTAAAGGAAGAAAACATGAGGCGAGGCGCGGCGTTCAACGAGTCAGATGCGCGGGCGGGCGGGATCCTGGTTTCTCCCGGATATCGTCTGATGAATCTGTTCATCCGGGACTGGAGACGGTTTGTTGAAGAAAAATGTCAGTAAGATCAGGGTGATCTACGCAGATACCGATGCCATGGGCATCGTCTATCATACGAATTACATCAAGTGGTTTGAAATCGGCCGGACCGAGCTGCTGCGGGATATGGGGATTTACTATGCGGTATTCGAGTCGCGGGGGTACAATCTGCCGTTAACGAAGGCGTACTGCCACTATCTTCTGCCTGCGCGGTATGATCAGGTGCTGCTCATAGAGACCGAAATTGAATACGTCAAGCGGGCCAGCATCAAGTTCAACTGTGTGATCTGGGATGAGAAGCAGGAAAAGAAGCTCGTGGAAGGATACACCATCCATGCCTGCACCAACAGCGAGGGGAAAATTGTCCGGATACCGGAGGATGTCGTGGGACTGATTCTTCGGTCCAAATTAATAATCGGAATAGGAGCTTAAATGACGGGAAAAATAACCAAACAGGAGTTGAAGGAACCGGATAAATTTCAGGTCATGCTTTCCTGGGTGATGGCTTACCTGGCGGAAAACAAAAAGAAAATCTATATTGCCGGTGCGGTTTTCGTTGCGGTCCTGCTGATCGCAAGCGCCTGGTATCTTTATGATCTGGACATGGAGAAGAGCGCGCAGAAGATCTATGCCCGCAGCTTTTATACAGCCGCGGGCGACATTACGGCAGCAACCGGCGTTTACAAGGAGGTTCTGGCAAAATATCCTCGCAGCCGGGCGGCAGTCCTGGCCAATTACCGGCTGGCCGGTGTGTATTATCAACAGAAGGATTTCGACGCGGCCATCAGGCACTACGAAGCGTTCCTGAAACAGGCGCCGGATCAAAGCGATCTGAAAACCATCGCCTACATGGGGTTGGGCCACTGCCACGAGGCAATGAAAGACTTCAAAAACGCCCTTGCCGCCTTCGAAAAAGCGGCGGGCAGCAAAGCAGGGCAGATATTCGGAGGCCTGAACAATCAGAATATCGCCCGTGTTTACGAAGCGATGAATGACCGGGCTAAGGCCCTTGAATATTACAGGAAAGCGTTGACGAACAACGCGGACCCGATCACGGAGCTGTTGCTGAAGAGGAAGATCGCAGCCTTGAGCTGAAAGGGAAGATATAAGGAGACGGTATGCCGGTTTTAATGTCGGGAAATGAAGCGATCGCGCGGGGGGCATACGAATGCGGCGTGCGTTTCGGGGCAGGCTACCCGGGAACGCCCAGCACGGAGATCCTCGAGGAGTTCGCAAAATACGAAGGTGTCTATGCCGAGTGGGCGCCCAATGAAAAGGTGGCCCTCGAAGTAGGCATCGGCGCCGCCGTCGCCGGCGCGAAGGTACTGGTGACGATGAAGCACGTGGGCGTCAATGTCGCCGCGGATCCCCTGTTTACGGCTAGTTACACGGGAACCAACGGGGCGCTGGTGATCATTTCGGCAGACGATCCCTCCCTGCACAGTTCGCAGAATGAACAGGACAACCGCAACTACGCCAAATTCGCGAAAATCCCGATGCTGGAGCCGGCCGATTCCCAGGAGGCAAAGGATTTCATTAAACTGGCCTTTGAAATCAGCGAAAAATTCGATACCCCCGTTTTCGTCCGGCCGAACACGCGCGTGGCCCACTCAAAATCGCTGGTGACCCTCTCCGAGCCGGAACCGCCGGAGGATAAAACAGCAATCCGGATCAACGCGGCAAAATACGTCATGGTGCCCATCAACGCCCGGGCCCGGCGCGTGGAAGTGGAAAAACGAATGCAGCAGTTGCGGGAATTTGTTGAAACTTTTCCTGAAAACCGCATGGAAATCAACAATCCGGAGGTCGGAATCATCACAGCGGGCATTGTCTATCATTACGCAAAGGACGTTTTTCCGGATTATTCCTACCTGAAACTGGGCATGGTCCATCCGCTGCCGACGGGGATGATCCGGGAATTTGCCGCACGCGTGAAGAAAATCTATTGTGTCGAAGAGCTGGACCCCTTTATCGAGGAACAGGTGCGGGCCATGGGGATCGACGTCACAGGCAAGGAGATTTTCCCATACACCCATGAATTCGATCCCGGCGTCATTGAAAGGGCCGTCACGGGGCAGACGGCAAGGCCCGTTGATCTGCCGGCGTTGACGATTCCCCCGCGGCCGCCCAACCTCTGCCCGGGCTGTCCGCACAGGGGCCTCTTTTACGTGCTTGGCAAGCTCAAGGCCTTTGTGACCGGAGACATCGGCTGTTACACGCTATCCTACATGAAACCCTTAGAGGGCCTGCATTCCTGCATCTGCATGGGCGCCAGCGTCGGCATGGCTCACGGGATGAGCAAGGCCCTGAAGGAAAAGGGCAAGGGGAAGGTCGTCGGGGTCATCGGAGATTCCACTTTCATCCATTCCGGCATCACGCCGCTGCTGAACCTGGTCTACAACAAGGGCGACGCGGTGATCGTCATTGCCGATAATCGCACCACGGCCATGACCGGCATGCAGGAGCATCCGGCCACAGGGTTCACGCTGCAGGGCGAGAAGACCAGAGCGCTTGATTTTACGGTGTTGGCGGCGGCGCTTGGCGTAGAGAACGTCCGCGTTATTGATCCCTACGATCTGAAAATGACAAGAACCGTCATGAAAGAGGAGCTGGAAAAACCCGGACCATCGGTTGTGATATCCAACCGTCCCTGCGTTCTGTTCAAACGGTTTCAGACGGGTGCGGCCAAGCCGCTCCAAATCGATCCGGCAAAGTGCATCGGCTGTAAAATGTGCCTCGGACTGGGCTGCCCGCCGATTGCCTGGAAGAAATTCGATGACATGCCCGAAGACCAGATCCGGAAGAATGCCAAGAAACAAGATGGCCATTCCTTCATCGATCAGGATCTCTGCAACGGCTGTACGGTCTGCCGGCAGCTCTGCAAGGTGGGCGCAATCGGAGAGGAGGTATCGGCAAATGAGTAACGCCACGAAAAGTATCTTATTGGCCGGCGTCGGCGGTCAGGGCATCCTGCGGGCGAGCGACATCCTCTGTCTGGCGTTCATGGCCACAGGCCTCGATGTGAAGAAAAGCGAAGTGCACGGGATGGCCCAGCGGGGCGGCTGCGTGACGAGTCACGTCCGCTATGGCGCGAAGGTTTACTCTCCCATTGCCAAAAAAGGGGACGTGGACATCCTGCTTTCTTTTGAAAAGTTGGAAACGTTGCGTTATCTCGATTATCTCAAGGCGGACGGCGTTGTGATCATCAATGAAGAGGAAATCTATCCCCCGTCGGTGAATCTCGGAGACGCAATATATCCAGGCAATATCGAGGTGTTGACATCCCGATATTTTAAAAAGGTCAAATGCGTCAACGCCCCCGACGTCGCCCGCAGGGCAGGGAACGCCAGGGCGATCAATACCGCGCTGCTTGGCGCTCTGTCCAACGAACTGATGATTACGGATGATGTCTGGAACCGGGTACTGAAGGAATCTTTCCCTCAGAAGACGCTGGAGGCTAATCTGCAGGCTTTTAACCTCGGAAAACTATTTTGAAGCGTGTAACATCCCGAATTCTGACGCTGTTTATCATGACCGCCCTGTGTCTTTCCCTTGTTGTCGCGCAGGAGGCATCAGCAGGGCAGGGGGATCGCGATAAGCTGTTCGGCTTTGCGGAGGCCCTTTTTGCCGAAAGGGACTATTACCGGGCCATCACCGAATACAAGCGCTTCAAATATCTCTATCCCGTCGATGTTCTCGTTGAAAAATCTGATTTTCGCATCGGCGAGTGTTATTTCAAGGCCGGGCGCCGGGCTGAAGCGATCGATTTCTTCAATGCCTTCATGCGGCAGTATCCCGCAGGCGCCCTGCGTCCCGACGCGCTGTATCTCAAAGGACAGGCCGAAAAAGATCAAAAACGCTACACTGACGCCATGACAACTTTCAACGAGCTGATCAGGACGGGCGGCGTCAACTATCGCGACAGGGCCCTTTACGCACAGGCACTTGTTCTTCTGGCGCAGCAGGACTGGCAGAGCGCCCGCGAGTCCTTTGCAACACTGCCACAGGAAAGCCCGCTTTATCCGTCGGCAAAACTTTATTCAGATGGACTTGGACGCATGGACGGCCTTCCCCGCAAGTCTCCGGCGCTTGCGGGAACGCTGGCTGCCGTCCTGCCCGGCGCCGGCCATCTCTACGCCGAAAGACCCCGGGACGCCCTCGTCTCCTTTCTGCTCAACGGTTCCTTTATCTGGGCCGCTGTGGAACTCTTCCGCAACAACAATAACGTCGCCGGCGGGATTGTCGCTTTCTTCGAACTGGGCTGGTATGGCGGAAACATCTACAGCGCCATCGGCAGCGCCCACAAATACAACAAACGCATCGAGGACGAGTACCTGCAGGGATTGAAGGACAAAAGCGGCATTTCCCTTTATCGGGACCGCACTGGGTCACATTATATCATGTATAGTATGATGTTTTAGTCGTAATCTATTATTATATATATTTTTTCTTAAACTTCGCCAATATTATCTTATCTATAGGATGATGTTATTTTCGCAACATGTTTAAATATATACTAATTCTAATGATATTTCTTTTTTTCTGCAGCGTCTGCACGGCAGCGGAGGCGCCTCGATTCGATCCATGGGATTTCAATGTCGTTTCAGCCGGCGATCCTCTTTCTTCGGGTCCAGGACGCTCATTGTCAATGCCCGGACGTCTGCTGTGGCTTGGGGTCAAGGGATTTCGGGAGACGATTGGCGCGGTTGACGGCGACCGCTGCCGGATGGCGCCCACCTGCAGTGCCTATAGCCTGCAAGCCATTGAAACACATGGATTTTTCATGGGCATCCTGATGACCGTCGATCGGTTGCTGCACGAAATGGATGAAATGGAGCTGGCCCCGGTTGTGATGGTTCACGGAGATGCCCGTTTTTCAGATCCCGTCAGCGCCAATGATTTCTGGTGGAACAACGCCGGACAGCTTGACAAACAATCATTCATGAGTAATTTAGCGACGCAAGAGCCGTGAGGGGAGGGCGTTATGGCAGAAGATTATTACAAGATCCTGGGCGTCGAGAAAAGCGCCTCGGAAGAGGATATTAAAAAGGCCTATCGCAAGCTGGCCATGAAATTCCATCCGGACCGGAATCCGGGCAATAAACAAGCCGAAGAGAAATTCAAGAAGCTCAGCGAGGCCTACGCAGTCCTGAGCGATCAGGAAAAACGCAAGCAATACGACAGCTTCGGCTCAGACGCCTTCCGGCAGCGCTACAGCCAGGAAGACATTTTCAGAAACTTCGATTTCAGCGACATTCTTAAAGAATTTGGTTATGACCTGGGCGGCCGCGGGGCACGGAACTTTGGCGGTGGGCGGACCCGGACCTTTACCTACGGCAGGGGCGGCGGCGACCCTTTTGCCGACCTTTTCGGCGGCGCTCAGGGCTACGCCCAGCAGCAGCAGATGCCGCAAAAAGGCCAGGATTTAGAGTATAACTTATCAATAACACTGGAAGAATCCGTTATTGGCGCCGAAAAGAAGCTATCACTGCAGAAGGAAGACCGCGTCGAAGAAATCAACATCAAGATCCCTCCGGGAATCAGCAGCGGCAAGAAACTGCGCCTGGCCGGCAAGGGGGCGCCCGGATATAACCGGGGACAGTCGGGCGATCTTTTTCTGAACATCAGTATCCTGCCGCATCCGATCTTTGCCCGGGACGGCGTCGATATTTACGTCGAAAAAGCAGTAAATTATTCCCAGGCCGCCCTCGGCGCGACGATCGATGTTCCCACGGTTGAAGGTGCAACCAAGAGAATTAAAATTCCCGCCGGGACGCAGGGCAATACCAAAATCAGGATGAAGGGTTATGGCGTCCCCAATTTAAAAGACGGCGGCAAGGGCGATCAGTATGTGAAAATATCCGTCAGCGTACCGAAGAAACTCACGGAACGTCAAGCCCAGCTTGTCAAGAAGATTGCCGAAGAAGGCCTTTAACAAGGCGATCCGGTAAAACCATAAATGTCGTATATGATATGTGATGTAAACTTGGAGTTCTAATTTAAAAGGGTAGCCAAAGTCATCTGCAACGGAAGGTCCCCTGATCGAGGCATAATGGAAGAAAGACATTTCGGCCCCCTCTGGTTCATCCCCGGTGAAAACAACGGGAAATATCCCTTTTGTCATTCCGTCTATATCGAAGGTGCGGGTATTCTCATCGATCCGGCTTCCGACCGCAGGCGACTTGAGGAAATACGCGCCCGGAACGGCGTTAAAGCGGTCTGGCTCAGCCACTGGCATGAAGATCATTTCATGTATCTGGATCTCTTCGAAGATGTTCCGCTGTGGATTTCCCGGGACGACGCCCCGCCCCTGTCCGATCTGGACATCCTGCTGGACTGGTACGGCGTCGAAGATCACGGGCATCGTCAATACTGGCGGCGGTTCATGCTCGACCAGTTCAACTTCCGTCCGCGCCGGCCTCATGGCTACCTGCAGGGTGGCGAACAGATCCGCCTGGGGGATCTGACCGTGGATGTGATTGCCGCGCCCGGACATACCCCCGGCAGTTTGGCCTTCTTTTTCCGGGAACCCGCCGTGCTTTTTCTGGGAGATTATGACCTGACGCGCTTCGGACCCTGGTATGGCGACGCCCACTCCAGCATCGAGCAGACGATCACCTCGCTTGAGCGTCTCAAGCGGATTCCCGCCCGCGTCCTGCTGACCAGTCATGAAACCGGTGTTTTTGAACAGCCGTCGGCTGAACTCTGGGCGCAGTATGCACAGGTGATTGATGATCGGGAAGGCAAGCTTATGCAGGCGCTGGATCGTCCTAAAACGCTTGAAGAAATCGTCAACCTGTATCTGATCTATGGGCGGCCGCGGGAACCCCGCACCTTCTATGATTTCTGTGAACGGGCGCTCATTACGAAGCATATCGAGCGTCTGGAACAGCGCGGGATGGTCCTGCGTGAGCATCGCTGCTGCGTGGACCCTTTTGACGATCTCTCGTACTATCTGCTGGCGCACACGTGCAGCGGCGGCAAAACGAACGCATGACGTCTAAATATGGGGACACGACTGCGTCATGTCCCCATATTTC
>JAUSOK010000023.1 GCA_030656035.1 Syntrophales bacterium | reverse complement strand
TACCTATTTTTCTTAATGTTGTCTTACGTGAGCTGAATTAATATGGGGACACTTCCCATATTAATTCCGCCGCAACGCACCACATCACGAAATATGTTCCGCCGCAACAAAATACCCGCCGCCTCGGCGCCTTTACCGATTCCATTCAACGTAAAATCGATCCGGCCGTTAGGAAATATGGGGACACGACTGCGTCATTTCGCCATATTTCCCATTTCCCATTGCCCATTTTCCACTGTTTCCCCTGTTAAAAATGATTTCGCTGTTCCACGATTTTCATTGACAGATATACCTATTTTTCTTAATGTTGTCTTACGTGAGCTGGAAATTGTGATTTAAAGAAGGGGAAAAATTGAAAAAGGCTCTGAAACGCCAATCTGTCTATCTTGATGTCTGTTCGTTGTGCAGACCTTTTGATGATCAGCAGTTTCTGCGGATTCGCTTGGAGAGTGAGGCTATCAAGCTTATTCTTGAGAATGTTAGGACTGGCAAGATAATAATGGCAGTATCATCTGTCCACACCAAAGAGATAGAGGCGATATCAGACACCGTCGAACGGATGAAACTCTTCAGTCTGCTTGATAATTTTGGTAAAATGGTAGAGGTAGATATGGCTGAGACGCGAAAGACGGCTGAGCAGTTTGTCACTGCCGGATTTGGTATCGCAGATGCAGCTCATGTTTCCTTTGCAGAAGCTGCCGGCGCGGATTTTGTTACCTGCGATGATCGACTGCTGAAGCGTTGTTTAAAAACGGGATTAAAAGTATGGTGTGGCGGTCCATTGCAATATTGCCTTAAGGAGGCGTTAAAATGAAGGCTGTCAAATATATGGATGAAGAAATGGTCATCAAGAGAGGCATCGATCTTCTTATGAAAGGACTTGGCCCCCTGGAGGCCATACGTTTTATGAACATCTCTCGAGAGCGGAGGATGGAAAGTGTCAAACGTCACCGGAAATGGCAAAAGCACCTCAATAAGGAAGAATTCTTTAACGAAGTTTTCCAATAAAGCAAGAATTAATATGGGGACACTTCCCATATTTTTTCCGCTGCAACACGCCGCATCACGAAATATGTTCCGCCGCAACAAAATACCCGCCGCCTCGGCGCCTTTACCGATTCCATTCAACGCAAAATCGATCCGGCCGTTAGGAAATATGGGGACACGACTGCGTCATTTCCCCATATTTCCCATTGCCCATTTTCCACTGTTTCCCCTTGACAAAATTATCGTAGCTGTCCATGATGGCCACCGGAATGATCTGCATGTATTCCCTGGACTGAGGACATATAATGACCGAAAAGGACTCTGAAAATTTAGACAGCAAGATCGCCCGCCACGTCGGGACCT
>JAUSOK010000003.1 GCA_030656035.1 Syntrophales bacterium | reverse complement strand
GCCGACTCATACGACGAAAAAAATCTTTTGTCAAGCTGATTTTTTAATCTAACTATTATCCAGTTCAACTGCCTCGCACATCTTATCCGAAAAATCCGGAATGGCCGCTGCCACCCGCACCCAGGCGGGCATCATGGGAATACCCGCGGGATTTTTCACAAACTCTTTCATCGCCCTTCCGAGAGACCCCGTGAAGGCTTCGACCGCCTCGATCTCCCCGTGCCTGTCATAGGTCAGACCGTTCAAAAGCGATAAGGCGTGGTATTTTTCAATAGCCACCCGGGATTCCTGAAGGTAGGCCGAACAGAGGGTCCTGAAGAAGGCTTGACTCATGACGACGCCGTCCTGACTCAGAACCAGGAAGAGGGCCTTGGCGATATCGGTCGCCATGCGAATCAAGCCCTCATTGGGCTTATCCTTTTCCAGGATCTGGTGCTTGTGTTCATAGGTCTCGATGATTTCAACCTGGCAGACGCGCTTCTCCGTCGTATTTTGGTAAACCTCGCTCAAGAGGGAGACCTCAAGACCCCAGGTGGGAGAGATCCGGATACCCCTGGCCAGGCTGCTGATAAGGGCAAATTCTCCCGAGAGGGCATAGCGGAAACTGTCCAGGAATTCCAGGAACGGGTTATATCCCAGAATATGTTTCAAGGTTCTGATCAAGGGCGTGTAAAAGAGCCGGGTGACCCGCCCGTAGATCTTGTCGGTCACCCTCGCATAGTATCCCTTGCTGAATTCAAAGTCCATGGCCGGGTGAACGACGGGATAAAACAGTCTCGACACGATTTCTCTCTTGTAGTTGACGATGTCGCAATCGTGCAAGGCGATGGCATAGATGTCTCCAAGAGACAGAATGTAACCCATCGTCATCCAGACGGATCTTCCCTTGCCGGGCATGTTCAGTTCAAAGTCATTTTTTCTCAACTCTTTGTAGAGCTTCTGCATCCTCGGTCCGTCATGCCAGACGATTTTCACATCCGATGGAAGAACGGACATCTTGTTCCGGGCTTCCCTGAACTGTTTTTCGTTGGCCCGGTCAAGGGAAAGGACAATGGAACGAAGGTAGGCTATGCCCCGGAGTTCCTCGATGATGCGAGGCATGGACGGCGTTTCAAATTCGGAAAAGAGCGCAGGAAGCAGAAGAGCCATTTGCCTCCGTTTCGAAATCGACTTCAACTCGGACTCCAGTTCCTCGAGGGGCCTCTCTCTCAATTTCTGCAACGTGCCAATCACACCGTTCTGGAAAAAATCAGCCATGATATCCTCCTTTCTTCCAAATTTTCAGCAGGTAATCCTTCCTCTCTTCAAATTCCATGGCCTGTTTTTCAAAGTGCTGTTCAGCCTGCTCCTGGTTTTTATCCCTCAATTCATTGACCAGGGAGGCCACCCGACCGTAATACAGGGGGATCATGGTATCCAGGACCTTGAAACGCTGCCGGGGGGTGGCATGAAAAGCGTCAACGTACCGATAGACAATTCTCACCCAGCTTTCGATGGGCAGATAGAACTCTTCCCTGTTGGCGTTTTCGGCCAGATTCTTGACGACCTGGTAGTCTTTACTTTCAATGAATTTTTCCCAGATCCCCCCGAAGTTATTGAATCCTATCTTGAAATATTCGATTAGATTATCCTGGTCGATTTCAAATGGAACCGGTTCCTGCCAGATATAGGTTCCGATAGAGGGGACTTCTTTGGATCCTCGAACTTTTTGCCAGTAGTCTTCATAGCGTTCCATCAACTGAAACGTGGTGCCCACGACCTGACGAAACATGGGGCCCAGATCCGCCGAGGGATCTTTTTCTCCGTGAATTTTCACACCCAGCTTTGCCTGGCAGATTTTGAATCCCCTCACGATGGCCGTGGTGGTCATCCAGATATCGATTCCGAACTTTGCGACATCCGACTCCCACACGTCCTGGTCAAGGTAATACTTGATCAGGGGAAGGGACAGGCCGAAATCTCCGCCGATGGGCTGTCTGATTTTATGCCCGTAGAGGGCCCGGGTCAGATTATAGGCGATGGTATTGGTGATGGTGCCGTCGAGTTTATAGCGGTTGTAATCGGGCGCAACATAGTCATAACCCTCGAAGATCGGCTCCAGTGTGTTCTGGATCCATTCCGGCGTGATGGAAACGAGATCGGAGTCAAACACGGCAGTCGCCCTTGCCTTCAGAAAGTTGGCAACCTCGAAGACCGCACGCAACCCGGAACCTTTTCCGGGAATCCCTCGATAGATTGTCACGATCTTTTCGATGTTGAAGGAGTTGGTCCCGATGTCGCGGGCAAGGTCTCGCGTGTCGTCCGTTGAGCCCCCATCGGAAACCACGATGACCGCCTTGCAGTCGCGGTAATGCTTTTCGAGGCCCTTCAGAATGGTCTTCACGACATGCTGGATGCTGGACCCGCTGGAATAACTGGGAACGCCGATCACAATATCCGCATATCCCAGTTGTTCGATGTTATTCCTTACATGATCCCTGAGCGCTGTGGAAAACCTCTGTTTGGCGATCATAAACCCTCCTTCCCAATGAGCAACATGGTGATATCCATGACGTTCGTACCCGTGGGGCCGGTGATTAGGAGGTCCCCGGTTTGGCGGAAGAACTCATGCGAATCATTGCGACTTAAATAGTCTTCCATACTCAATCCGAGGATGCAAGCTTTCCCGTGGCTCTCGCAATCGATAACCGCCCCTGCGGCCTCCGAATTCCCGTCGATCCCATCGGACCCGGCGCTCAGGAACAGGATATCCTTCTTGCCCCGGATTTCCCGCAACGCCGCCAGGCACATCTCCTGGTTTCTTCCTCCTTTTCCGTTTCCGTGAACGGTGACGGTTGTCTCTCCGCCGAAAAGGAGGCACACCGGAGGCGCAAAGGGCTGTCGCGTCCCCAGAATCTCTTCCCCCATGGAGACAATCACCTTTGCAACCTCTCTGGCTTCTCCTCTCAAGCGGGAACTCATAATGTGGGCGGACAGTCCCAGTATCTCTGCCTTTTCTTTCGCTTTTTTCAACAGATGGAGATTATTCCCGATGATATGGTGCCCGATGTTCGCGTTCTGCTCCTTCGGCGTCTCCGGCGCCGCCCCGGCAAGCCCTTGTGCGACCAGGGCCTTAACCGACGCGGGCAGCCGCTGCCAGAGGCCGTGTCTGAACAGGATGTCCCGGGCATCCTGGTAGCTTGACGGGTCACAGAAGAGGGGGGCGGAGCCGATGCTATCCAGCCCATCTCCGATCACATCGGACACGATGAGGACGACCCCTTTTGCCTTGGTCAAGCCTCCTAGCCTCCCCCCCTTCACAAGCGAAAGGTGCTTTCGGACCACGTTCATTTCCTCGATGGGCACGGCATTTTTGAGGAGAAGCCGGATGGTTTTTTGCAGGGCATTCAGCGTCACCGGATGGACCGGCTTTTCCACAAGAGAGGAACTGCCGCCCGATAGGAGGTAGATGTAAAAATCATCGTCCGAAAGTGCGGACAGCTTATGGATGAGAAGGTCAGCGGCCTGAACGCTCTTTTGCGTTGGAACGGGATGCGAGCCCTGGAAAGCCTCTATCTTTTCCATTCGGCCCTCTTCATAACTGGATACGACGAGCCCGCCCGCTATCCGATCGCCCAGGATATTTTCAACGGCTTTGGCCGACTCAATCGCCGCCTTCCCGCTCCCGAAGACATGAATACGCTGGCCCTGCCGAAGCGGATAGGCCGCTCCCTGAACCCGGAGCCGGTCCGGGTCGATCTTCAGGGACGCCTTGATGAGGTTCATCGGTGAGACCGCAAGCAAAGCATCACGGTATATCTCAATCGCAACGTCTCTCAAAATCATCCAATATGCCCTCCACGACCTCGTTCCAGCCCTTGCTTCCGGGTGAACCGGCTCTGGTCAGATTCGGCAAATCCACATGCTCGAACCTTCCGTCGGCATGCGGAATCAGCACGGGAATGTCGACATGCTCAAGCATCGGGATGTCGTTGGCGCTGTCCCCGATTCCGACGAACCGAACCTCTTCTCCGATACGCCGCCGGAAGATGCTCTTCGTTATTTTGACCGCTTCCCCTTTATCCTGATGGATCCCCATAAAATGATAAAACATCCCTCCGCGGACGATCTTGATCTTGTCCTTTGAGGCCAGATACTTCAGGTCTTCGATATCTTTCTCTTCGCCGAGCAGAAAGGGCTCCGTAAACTCCCTTTCCTTTGCCAACACGGCCTTGTCGTAGGGCAGGCCGGTCATATCCGCGATCTCCTGAACCGAACAGTCGCCGAACCCCCTGATTTTGAAACGGGGCGTCATTCTTTTTACGAACGTCCTGATTTCAGCATAGGGCATGCCAAGTTGCATCACGCCATACGACTTCATGGCGATTCCGTTTGCCATGTCCCATCCCCGATATCCCGCCGGAAAGAACAGGGCGGCGCCGTTCTCTATGATAAAGGGTTCTTCGAATCCCATTTCGCCCAGGATGATCTCGACCTCTGCTCTTGTCTTGCTGGTGGTCAAAATCAAAGGAATCTCCCATCTCCTTATTTTTTCCAGAGCGGGCCTTGCCTCTTCGAAGGAGTAGTCATCGTAGTTCAGTAAACTGCCATCGAGATCGCTGAAGATGACCAATTTCATGCGCAACCGCTTATCGCTTTCTCATTCCCAAACGATTATCCAGCCTGAAGATTGACGAACTCGCAAAAAGTCGAAAAATTAACCGAAAACGACGGCTGCGTCGTTTTTGACAGCTGCTTTTTTTTAGTCACTCGCGTTATCCACGCTCTCCTGCTTCATGTCGCCCTGATCCTTGCCGGCATCCACCGGCGCGACGTTTTTGGGAATGGTCCCCTCCAGAAAACATTCATAAATCGCGTTCCCGGCGGATTTCTTCGCCGGGAGGCCCGTTTCGGGATTGATCCGGCTGAAGACAATGCCCGGGGGAATGGGAAAAACCTCCACCGGCTTGTCCTGCAGCGCCCTTTCCATAAAATACAGCCAGATCGGCGCCGCCGCCCGGCCGCCCACCTCATGTTTGCCCAGCGACTGCTCCTGATCGAAACCCACCCAGACCCCCGTAACCAGGGACGGTGTATAGCCGATGAACCAGGCATCCCGCACATCGTCGGTGGTGCCGGTCTTACCCGCCACGGGCCTGCCGATACTCTTCACCCCCCTGCCCGTACCCACTTCCACGACATCCTGCATGACATATGTAGTCATGAAGGCGATCCTCGGATCGATAACCTGTTCCACCTTCACCTGGCTTTCCTCAAAGGTGTGGCCGGTGCGGTCCACGATCTTCTTGATGAAGAAAGGGGTCGTTTTTTTTCCCTCATTGGCCAGCACGCCGAAGGCCCTGACCATCTCCTGGACTGTTACCTCCGAGGTGCCCAGGGCCAGCGACATGTTCTTTCCCAGGGGCGACGTGATCCCCATATTGGAGGCATAGGCGATGGCGTAATCAATCCCGATTTCCTGCAAGAGTCTGATCGTAATGATATTTCTGGAATGGACAAGGGCGTACCGAAGCGTGGTGGGCCCCCGGAACTCTTCGTCGAAATTCTTCGGTTCCCAGACATTCCCCGCGTTGTCCTGAAAGGTCAGGGGCTCGTCAACAAACTGCATCGCGGGCGTCATGCCCTTGTCAAAAGCTGCCGTATAGATGAGAGGCTTGAAGGCTGAACCGGGCTGCCGTCTGGACTGGGTGGCCCGGTTGAATTCGCTCTTGCTGAAGTCCCGCCCGCCCACCATCGCCCGAATGGCGCCGGTCTTGACGTCCATGCACAGCAAAGCCCCCTGTGACCGGCCGGACGTGAATCCTTGCCGGGCGTCCAACTCCTGCAGGCCCCGTTCCACGGCGTCGCGGGCATATTTCTGCATGGATAAATCCAGCGTTGTGTAAACCTCCAGTCCCTCCTTATACAGGACGTCGCTGCCGTATTTTCCCTGGATATAGCGGCGGACATTTTCAATGAAATAAGCGGCGACTTTATCTTTCGGCCGCACGGAACGCAGATGAATGGGCTTCGCAAGGGTTTTGTCCCGTTGCTGCTGGGTGATGTAGCCATCTTCCAACATGCGATCCAGAACATAGGCCTGCCGCTGGCGGGCTTTTTCCTTGGCAAAGAAGGGAGAATAGGTGCTGGGCGCCTTCGGCAGACCGGCCAGCACGGAAGCCTCCGGCAGCGTCAGCTGTCGGGCGCTCTTGCCGAAATAACCCTGGGAGGCCGCCTCGATGCCATAGGTCCCGTGCCCCAGATAGATCTGGTTCAGGTAAAGCGTCAGAATTTCTTCCTTGGTCAGGTATCTGTCGATCTTGTAGGCCAGCACCGCTTCGCGGATTTTCCGGATATAGGTGCGCTCCGGCGTCAAAAACATGGATTTGGCCACCTGTTGCGTGATCGTGCTACCCCCCTGAACGATTCGCCCGGCGGCCAGGTTCTTGAAAAAGGCCCTGGAAATGCTCTGCATGTCAAAGCCCCGGTGATGAAAAAACCGTGCGTCTTCAGCCGACACAAAGGCCTGGACGACCACCTTGGGAATCTCCTCATAGCGGATGATTTTGCGGTCTTCGAGGAAAAATTCATCGATCAGTTCGTTGTGGTCGTCGTACACCCGGGTCGCAATGCTGGGGCGGTAATCCTTGAGGGCGGCCACGCTCGGCAGTTCCTTCAGCAGAACGTAATAAAGAAAGCTGCTGGCGGCCACCGCCAGAAAGATAAAGCACAGGATCAGGACGACCATGACGCTTCCCAGGCCCGTTTCTTTCAGGACTTTTCTCATCAAAATGTTTCTGAATCCTTGTTGATGACTCTTCATGCCGCTTGCTCACCTGACTCGGCTTCTTTTTTCTTTTTTTCCGCAAATTTTGCGATGAAAACACTGAATTCGTAGAGAACCATCAATGGAATCGCCATGATTATTTGCGTAAAGGCGTCGGGCGAAGGCGTCAGGATGGCCGCTGTGATAAAAATGATCAGGATCGCATAGCGCCGCTGTTTTGCAAGCAGCCGGCTGTTGACGATCCCCAGCTTGGTCATGAAAAAAATGAAGACCGGTAATTGAAAAGAGACACCGAAAGCCAGCAAAAACTTGAGGGCAAAGGAGAGATACTCCCGCATGGTGAACATGGGGCGCAGCAAATCGGTGGAGAATTCCACGAAAAACCCGAATGCGGGGGGCAAGGCCAGAAAATAGGCGAACAGTATCCCGCCAAAAAAAAGCAGCGTGGAGGTCAGGACAAAGGGGATCACATATTTCTTCTCCCGGGAATAAAGACCGGGGGAAATGAATTTCCATATCTGGTAGAGCGTAAACGGGGCGGTCAAAACCAGCGAGGCAAAAAAAGCGATTTTCATGTAGGTGAAAAACGCCTCCGGCAGGCTGGTATAGATCATATAACTGTCCTTGGGCAGGACGTCCCGAAGGGGCTTCGTGATGATCTTGAACAAACCGTTCTTGAAATAATAACAGGCGCCGAAACCGACGCCGATGGCGATCAGGCTGCGGACCAGCCGTTTTCTCAATTCTTCCAGATGCGCGGTCAGGGGCAATTTATCTTCCGCGGGGTCACCCATATGCGATGATGTTTCCTTCTTTATATGCTGACTTTCGATTTTTGAATCGACCGGTTAAGTTGAAGTATTGGAAGAGACGTCCTTGGGGGGTGAAGCTGTCTTGGCCTCATCTTCGTCCTTTTTGCCGTAAAGCAGGGAATCCTTGAAATCTTGCATATCCTCTTTGAGATCATCGGGCTTGAGGGTTTTTTTGATGCTTTCGGTAACCCCATCCGATGCCTTTTTGAATTCCTGCAACCCCCTGCCCAGCGACTTCGCCAAGTCGGGAAGTTTTTTAGGACCGACCACAAGCAGCGCAACCACTACAATTACAATAAGTTCGGGCATGCCAATGCCAAACATGATTCCACCCACATTTTCGTTTCGATGACATATACATACTGCCCAAGACATTTGTCAATCGTTTTTGATGAGACGTTCCGATAAATGGAGCGATCCATCAGGAATTTTTTTGATTTTTACGGGGGGTTATGGTAGAAGCTGTGCACTTGATCCGAAAGGGAAAGGATAGGCAAGCACTTGAGAACAACAGGCATTGTCAAGGACCGGCGTTATCTGGATCATGGTTCGGAGTATATGCAACCGGAGAGTCCCGCCAGACTGGAGTCCATCTATGCCATGCTTGAACAGCCGGATATGGACGGGCATTTTATCGAGATCGAACCACGTTACGCCGACCGCGGGGAAATCGCACTGGTTCATGATCCGGACCATATCGACCTTGTGGCAAGCACCGCCGGGAAGGCGCATGCTTACCTGGACGCGGACACGGAGACCTCCCCTGAATCCTATGAGACGGCCCGCCTGGCCATCGGAGGGCTGTTCAACGCCATCGACCAGATCATGACCGGCCAGGCGGACAACGCCTTTGCGCTGATCCGGCCGCCGGGACATCATGCCAGAAGGCGTGACTCCGCCGGGTTCTGTCTGTTCAACAACATCGCTCTGGGCGCCATGCATGCGATGAATCGCCACCACCTGAACCGCATTCTGATTGTGGACTGGGATCTCCACCACGGCGACGGGACCGCCAAAACTTTCTACAATGATAATCGTGTGTTATACTTCTCCACACATCAGTATCCGGCCTATCCCGGAACCGGCGCCGTCGAAGAGATCGGCCGGGGCGCCGGAATCGGCTATACGATCAATGTCCCCCTGAGACCCGGCGCGGGCAATGCGCAGTATGTCAAGGTTTACCGAGGGCTGCTGGAGCCGGTGGCGATGGCTTTCAAGCCGGAACTGGTCCTGGTCTCTGCCGGTTTTGATATCTACTACCAGGATCCCCTCGGCGGCATGAAGGTAACGTCCCGGGGTTTTGCCTATCTGACGCGCATTCTGATGAACATCGCCGACGCCTGCTGTCAGGGGCGCCTGGTGCTGACCCTGGAGGGGGGGTATCATATCGACGGGCAGACGGCGTCCGTCAAGGCCGTCCTGAAAGAGCTTCACGATGAAACCCAAGTGACTCAGGAGGAGCTGTTCCGGATCGAAAATGAGGCCGAGGAGCGGTTCAACCCGGTTGAACCGTTGATCAACCGCGTGATCCATCAGATCGAGCCCCTCTGGCGGGCGTTTAAATGAACCTGTTTAAGGAGTTTGTAACCATTGAAAATAAAAAAGGATGAAGTCACCCACGTGGCCCACCTGGCGCGTCTGGAGTTTACGGAAGCCGAAGCCGAAAAATTTACCTCTCAGCTCAACAATATTCTTCTGTATATGGAGATGTTGAACCGGGTTGACACGACCGGCGTGCCGCCCATGACGCATGCCGTCGCCCAGCAAAACGCCTTCCGGGAAGATAACGTAACGCCGTCGCTCGGCCGGGACCTCACGCTGGCTAACGCCCCCGACGCGCGCGGAGACTTCTTCCGTGTCCCCAAGGTGATTGAATAATGGAACTGAACCAACTGACAATTCACGAGTTGCAGGAAAAAATCAGGTCGGGAAAAACAACCGCCACAGAAATCGTCCAGTCGGTCTTTCGGAGAATCGACGCCGTGGAAAAGGCAATTCACGCCTATATTCTACTGACCAGGGAAGCCGCGCTTGCAGAAGCGGACCGGGCCGATGAGGCCATCAGGAAAGGCGACATCAGGACTCTCACCGGCATTCCGGTCGCCCTCAAAGACCTCCTCTGTACCCGTGGGGTAACCACAACATGCGCCTCCCGGATTCTCCATGACTTTGTGCCGCCTTACGATGCCACGGTGGTGGAAAAGCTGCGGGACGCCGGCGCCGTCTTCACGGGCAAGACCAATATGGACGAGTTTGCCATGGGGTCGTCCACGGAGACATCCTGGTTCGGCATTACGCGCAATCCCTGGGATCTGGAACGCATTCCCGGAGGGTCGAGCGGGGGCTCGGCGGCGGCGGTGGCGGCCGACGCCTGTATCGCCGCCATCGGCTCGGACACGGGCGGCTCCATCCGGCAGCCGGCGGCCCTCTGCGGCGTCGTGGGTATGAAGCCCACCTATGGACGTGTTTCCCGGTACGGCCTGGTGGCCTTTGCCTCCTCGCTGGACCAGATCGGCCCCTTTACCAAGGACGTCGAAGATTGCGCCATCCTGATGAACGTCATCGCCGGTTACGATCCCCGCGAATCGACCTCGGTTCCCGCCGAGGTGCCGGATTACCGGCAATACCTGGCGCGCGGCATCGACGGCTGGACCGTTGGGATTCCGAAGGAATACTTCATTGAAGGGATCGATCCCGAGGTAATGACGGCCGTCCGAAAAGCCATCGCGGTCGTCGAGGGGCTGGGGGCCAGATGCATCGAGATATCGCTGCCCCATACGGCGTATTGCCTTGCCGTTTACTACATCGTCGCCCCGGCGGAGGCGAGTTCCAACCTGGCCCGCTATGACGGCGCCAAATACGGCTTCCGCGCCCCGGACAGCCGGGGTCTGCTGGACATGTACAAGAAGTCCCGTTCCGCCGGATTCGGCGCCGAGGTAAAAAGGCGAATCATGCTGGGAACCTATGTGCTTTCATCTGGCTATTACGATGCCTATTACAAAAAGGCGTCCCAGGTGCGGGCCTTGATCAAGCGGGATTTTGACGAGGCGTTCCAGCGCTGCGACGTCATCCTGACCCCGACGACCCCCACGCCGGCATTCCGGATCGGCGAGAAAACCGATGACCCTCTGCACATGTATCTTTCCGATATATTTACCATATCCACGAATTTAGCCGGCATCCCGGGAATCTCTGTTCCCTGCGGTTTCACGCAGGGCGGCCTGCCCATCGGCGTACAATTCCTGACCGGGCACTTCGAAGAGGCAAAGCTGATTCAGATCGCCGCGACCTATGAGAAGAACGCGAATTTAGAGAAAAGGAGACCGACGCTCTGATGGAATTCGAACCGGTCATCGGGCTGGAAGTTCATGCCCAACTGCTCACAGATTCAAAGATATTCTGCGGCTGCTCCACGAAATTCGGAGCGTCACCCAACAGCCATACCTGCCAGATCTGCCTCGGCATGCCCGGCGTGTTGCCCGTCCTGAACAGGAAAGTCGTCGAATATACGATCAAGATGGGACTGGCCACGCATTGCCGCATCAATGAGGCGTGCAATTTCGCCCGCAAGAACTATTTCTACCCCGACCTGCCGAAAGGCTACCAGATTTCCCAGTACGCCAATCCGCTGGCCGAGCACGGTTATGTCGATATCGAGCTGGAAAACGGGAAAAAACGCATCGGCGTCACGCGCATTCATATCGAGGAGGATGCGGGCAAACTTATGCACGACGAACACCATCCCTTCAGTTACGTGGACCTGAACCGCACCGGCGTCCCGCTTATCGAGATCGTCAGCGAGCCGGACATCCGTAGCGCCGAGGAGGCGTCGGCCTACCTGAGGCGGCTGCATGAAATCCTGGTTTATCTGGAGATCTGCGACGGCAACATGGAGGAGGGCAGTTTCCGTTGCGACGCCAATGTTTCGCTGCGGCCGAAAGGGCAGGAGGCCTTCGGCATCCGCGCGGAACTCAAGAACATGAACTCCTTCCGCAACGTCCAGCGCGCCCTCGAATATGAGATCAAGCGCCAGCAGTACGTCCTCGAAGGCGGCGGCGTGGTGGTCCAGGAAACGCGGCTCTGGGACGATACGGGCGGCGTGACCCATTCCATGCGCAGCAAGGAGGAAGCCCATGATTACCGGTACTTCCCGGATCCCGACTTGGTCTGGGTGGCCATCAATGAGGACTGGGTGGAAGCGATCCGGAAAGACCAGCCCGAACTGCCCCTGGAAAAGCGCGAGCGCTTCGTCCGGGATTATCTGATTCCCGCCTACGATGCGGGCGTCCTGACAACAAGCCGCGCCCTGGCCGACTATTACGAAGCAGTCGTCCACTTGACAGGCAAGCCCAAGATCGCCGGCAACTGGATCATGGGCGACATCCTGCGGTTCATTAACGAGGAAAAACGAGAGATTGCGGACTGCCCGATCACGCCGCAGGCGCTGGCGGAAATGATCAGGCTCATCGAGGAGGGCACGATCAGCGGCAAGATCGCCAAAGAGGTCATCGAACAGATGTACAAAACCGGCAAGCCGGCCGCAACCATCATCGCCAAGAAGGGGCTTGTCCAGATCACCGATGAAGGCGCGCTGGTTCAGGCCATTACGGAGGTCATGGCGGCCAATCCCAAACAATTGGAGCAGTACCGCAGCGGCAAGGACAAGGTCTTCGGGTTCTTCGTCGGCCAGGTCATGAAGGCCACCCAGGGCAAGGCCAATCCCCAGTTGCTCAACGACCTGCTGAAGAAAATGCTGGCGAGGTAAAGAACTGTGAAGCAAGCCGCAGAATCTGCATGATGTCACCGGAATACATAGACGATTCCCGGAAACTTTGTGATAAATATTCATTGACAAGCAAGACCGTTCTTCTTATGCTTCCTTCCATCAGAAGTAATGTCTTACCAAAAAAATTGCCCCACCACGGGAGCTTGCCCGTAGCGGAGCGATAGGCTGGCCCCGTCAGCCGGATGGAATGCCGCCCGTGGCGCAACGACCCGTAATTGCCGGTACCAGGAAAGGACGCACATGATCATGAACAGTCTGGATGCCATTTTTGCGCCGGAGTCTGTGGCCATCATCGGCGCCTCGACCACACCCGGAAAGGTGGGACACGACATCTTCGCCAATATCCTGAAGGGGGGGTTCACGGGCACTCTCTATCCCGTCAACCCCAAGGCCAAGTCCGTCCTCAGCGTACGGGCCTTCCCCACCATCCGGGATGTCCCCGACACGGTGGATCTGGCCATGATCGTCCTGTCCCCGCAGGAGACCCTGAAGGCCGTCGAGGCGTCCGTGGAACACGGTGTCAAAGGCCTCGTGATCGTTTCCGCCGGCTTTCGGGAGGTGGGTGCAGAGGGACTGGAAATCGAGAACCGTATCGTCGCCGTCTGCCGGGAGGCGGGTATCCGGCTTGTCGGGCCTAACTGCCTTGGGGTCATCAACCCCATGCCCGCCATCCGCCTTAACGCCAGCTTTTCGGCCCGCATGCCCGCCACCGGGAACATATCTTTCATCTCGCAGAGCGGCGCCCTCTGCACCGCCGTACTCGACTTTGCCGCCGACCGGGACTTCGGCTTCTCCAAGTTCATCTCCATTGGCAACAAGGCCGATGTGGACGAGATGGACCTCCTCCGCTATTTCCACGAGGACCGGGACACGGCGGTGATCATGCTCTACCTGGAAGAGCTCCGGCGGGGGGCGGAATTCATTGAGGTCGTCAAGGAGATCACCTCCGGAAACCGCCCCACTCCGGTACTCATCATCAAGTCCGGCAGGACGCGGGCGGGGGCCCAGGCCGCGGCCTCCCACACGGGAGCCCTGGCGGGAACCGAGGCGGTCTACGAGGCCATCTTCAAGCAGTCCGGAGTGATCCGCGCCGACACCGTGGATGAACTCTTCGACTTTGCCAACGTCTTCGCCTACAAGCAGGAGAGCGCCCTCGGCAAGATGCGGCGCAAGCTCCCCGACGGGAACCGGGTGGCCATCGTCACGAACGCCGGCGGCCCGGGGATCATCGCCACGGACATGACCGTCTCGTCGGACCTGCGGCTCGCTCAGTTTCAGAAGGAGACCATTGAGGACCTGGCCCAGCACCTGCCGCAGACGGCCAACATCCACAATCCCGTGGACATCATCGGTGACGCCACCCAGGACCGCTATGAGAGCGCCCTGCGGACGGTCATCAACGATCCGGGCGTGGACGGGGCACTGGTCATTCTCACCCCCCAGTCCATGACCAACGCCCTCGGCACGGCGGAAGCCATCGTGCGTGTTGCCCGCCGAACCCGTAAGCCGATCCTCTGCTGCTTCATGGGGATCATCGACGTCTCCCCGGGCGTCAAATTCCTCCAGGAGCACGGCTACCCTGTATACAAGTTCCCGGAAAACACCGCGAAGGCCTTCAGCGCCCTCTACAAGTATTCCCACTGGCTCAACCGGGACCAATTGCCGGCGCTCACTCTCGCCCACGACCGGGCACAGGCCGCCGCGCTGATCCAGCGGTGCCTCAAGGAGGGCCGGACCTATCTCGGGGAACTGGACGGCCTGGACTTACTACGCTGCTACGGCTTCCAGACTCTTCCGACGCAACTGGCCAGCAACGAGAAGGAGGCAGCAAACATCGCCGAGGCCATGGGTTTCCCGGTGGTGATGAAGATCGTCTCCGATCAGATTATCCACAAATCCGACGCGGGCGGCGTGGTGGTGGGACTGCAGAACCGGGAAGAGACCGAAGCGGCCTACCGCCGGATCACCGCCAGCGCCCGCCGGTACAACCCCCAGGCCTTCATCCGGGGGGTTCTGGTCCAGAAGATGGCCCCGAAAGGGGAAGAGGTGATCATCGGCATGAACCGCTACGGGGTCGGCCCGCTACTGATGTTTGGCCTCGGGGGGATCTTTGTGGAGGTCTTCCGCGACGTGGTCTTCCGCCTGGCCCCCATCGACCGGAACGAGGCCTATGGCATGATCCGGGAGATCCGGGGCTGGCAACTGCTCCAGGGCTTCCGGGGCCGTCCCGAGGCGGACACGGACACCTTGGAACGGCTGATGCTGTGCCTCTCCGACATGGTGACGAACCACCCAGAGATCAAGGAAATAGACATCAACCCGCTGCTGGTGCACCCCCAAGGCCAGGGAGCCACCGTCGCGGATTGTCGCATCATCCTGAGCCCCGGATGAACAGACACCCCGCGCCGTTCAGGGAACCCCCTCGTGTGTGCGTCATTGATGTAGGTCATCGATGGACAGATGCAAAGTTGGATAATCCTGCAATTTGTCTTGCAACTAACTGGTAAATTCTATAGCATTAGTAAGATGCAAAAGGGATGGCATAACAGGTCTCTCCAGATACGAGAACGATGAAAAAGATAGAGAAGGAGGAAATTAGATAAAATGGAAGTTACACCTCAAACAAAACGTTCACTTGACAGGATCGTGGAAGAACAGATCAAGAGATGGCAAGTCGATCAGAAAAAGAAATACAAGAAACCCATTCGTCCGGTAATAACTATTTCAAGACTACCTGGTGCCGGAGGTAGAATTCTGGCCCAAAAGTTGGCGGAAGACCTGAAAATAGACCTTTTCGACTCGGCTATTGTGGAAGAAATCGCAAAGAACTCAAAAGTGAGTTTAAGGATTGTCCAGACCCTTGATGAACAGGACCGTTCCATTTTCGATGATTGGATTCAGGCATTGGGCGAAAATCACATGTGGTCTTACGAGTATCTGGAGCATCTCACAAGAGTTGTGGGTGGTATCGGCGCTCATGGCCATGCCATCATTGTTGGACGCGGAGCCAGTTATATCCTGCCGACGGAAGTGTGTCTTCGTGTTCTCATGGTTGCACCGCTGCAAACACGCATCGATAATGTCATCAGGGCTTATGGCGTTTCCGAAAGCGAGGCAAAACGGCGTATCATCCGGACAGAATCGGACAGGAAAGCGTTCATCCGTAAATATTTCAATGCCGATATGACCGATCCGATGAATTACGACCTCGTAATCAATACCAAGAATTTCGATATCGATGCTGCAGTTAAAATTGTATCAGAGGCATTCAGCTCACGACATTGGTACAACTATAATATGAAAAAATAGAAGATTATCGGGAAGATGTTTATCAAGAATAAGCCGCTTCGGTTATAAGCCCAAGCGGCTTATTCTTGTCGGCGTTCATGTCATGGTCTGAACAGACGACACGACGGATAACAAACCTCCCGTCATACTTTATCTCTGAAGGTCATCTTCAACTCGCTGACGCCGGCGATTGTTCTTTTTTCTATATCAAACCCGCCTTTTTCAAAGACGTGCAGCATGGGAACATTATCTAAAAAAACATCCGCCGTGAAGCCCAGGAGGCCTTGCCGCTTGGCCAGATAGGTGAGATAAAAAAGTAACGCCGTACCAATGCCCTTTTTCTGATAATTGTCGTGAACGGCAAAGGCAATCTCCGCCGTGTGCGTATCCAGGTCAATAAAGAACCGCCCGACACCGACAATGACCTCTTTTTCTTTTTCACCGACAATGGCCAGGACTGCCGTTTCCCTTGAATAGTCAATAACAACTAAATCCTGGAGTCGGTCATGAGGCATATCTAACCGAGCAGACATAAATCTTCGGTAGAGGCTCTGGTCTGATAGGGAATAAACAAAATCCTTCAGCAAGGGTTCATCGCTGATTTTTATGGATCTGAAAAGAACATTGAAACCGGCTTTTGTCGTTCTGTACGTTTCAAGCTCTTCGGGATAAATACCCCTTT
>JAUSOK010000198.1 GCA_030656035.1 Syntrophales bacterium | reverse complement strand
CTTGTGCAACTCGGGATCCAAATATACCGTGGCTCGTTTAGCTTGTACGGCCATCACGTCACCTCCTTATGTAGCTATGTCACCATAGCACCATGACGTCATTACGTCAATATCATCATCTTTGTTCTCTAACGCGAACGGAAAGATAACCCTCCGGGCCACAGAGTGTGGCTATTTGCACTGCTGGAATTCCCAGTCGGGTTAATTGATTGGTTCGGCCTTCTCGAATAACACATTCTGCGAAGCCGATCTGAATGATGACCACGACATATAATCCATAACATGCTCCCCGATATCGGTAAAGGAAAAGTCGCGATTACCAAGAGTGTAGTAGGAGTCTTGGATCACCATATAGTACAGGTCCGATAATGGAGTGTGCATTCGCTTTAGAATGGGGATATACTTATCGATCTTTCCTTTTTTCTTCTGTATTGAACCCGATTCAAAATGGAAGAGTGCTCCTACCTTTTCTAAGCGATTTTGATCTTGATCGGGGAGCCGAAGAAGAAAAAGCTCTACAAATCCCTTATCTGGCGTTCCCAACCCAAAGTAATGGTCAGCTAACGTATTCAATCTTTGTCGGCTCCGGTAAGCAAACACAAATTGAAACAAGGAACCCCATGCTGTTCCGGCGTAGCCTTCAACCTCGGAAGCTAAAGCACTAATAGTCGACGCATGTGCCCAGAGGTTCTTGACATCAGTTGTAGTTATTCGCGTTTTACACTCTATGGCCCCCACGACCGAGTGAAGCATTGCAAGTACCGACCCATCGCTGTTCTCTGAGAGAAGTGGATAACGCGAATCCAAAATCATGATGTCCAGTTGAGGGGAGATCTTGCCAGATGGTGTCAGGAAGTGACCGCTTGCAGCACGCAAAGTAACGGGCAGATAGCGATTAAAAAAGAGTTTGAGAGGGATCTCTCCGTTAGCTCCAACGATTTGGGCGTTGGTTGATGACGCCAAGGCTTTATCGACCGCTGCGAGAATCGACACTTCCTCAGCCTGAATTATCAGGTTAGGCGTACCGTGGCGGTGTTTTCTAACACGCACTTTCGCTGCTTTTTTCACCATATAACTCATTCCCGAAGAAAGCCCTTCGCTTCAAATGATCCTCCGTTGCCGTCGCGCGTGGCGCGGCGGCAACGGAAAAATCAGCGGAATGCGCAGCCGATCCGCTGGATTGACTGGTTGTTCGGTCACACAGGGTATTTCTATCTTGGAGAAATTGAGTATTTTTTATGAGATTTTTCGAGTAAAGATAATTGCTTTTGCTCTAATTTTTCAGGTACGGAGTATGATGATCTGTCTTCAACATCCTCGTTTCCCCATTGATACCAGCCACGACGGGGATGCCGCGCAAATAGCTCAAGATAGGGTCCAGGGGAACATTCCTCTATAATATCATATAATTCTTCTGGTTTTCGAGAATGTTCTCTTTTCCGACTCGTAAATAAATTAACCTGCCTCCTTCCCGGTGACAGAGTTCTCATATTTCCTCTCACGCCGAACAAGACAAGTTCCGTTACATTTCTAAAATAAAAACCAACGCCGCGTCCGTCTGGTCCGTTGTCTTTTCTGATTTTGTACCAGACTAGATTTGATTTATACGTAAACCCCCATCTTTTCATAACCTCCAATCCTTCAGCAATAAGCGCATTCGGGATCCACAGATACAAATGTGAATTGGCGGCAGAAAGACGACCGACGGGAAGCTCGAGAATTTCTTCCAGCGTCATTGTCGGGTATCTCAGTAGCCGTTGATGTTCAGGTGCCATCTTCCCTGTTCTGTTCAAAAATCTCCAAGGAGGATCAGCGAGGATTGTTGAAAAAGGGGATTGCACTTTATTTGAAAGATCTTCGGCCGCTGAACGTTGCGGAATATTAAATATCCTCGACATATAAAGACCTCCTGATGCCAAAAACAAGAAGCGGACAGCCGGCTCCGCCGCCACCTTGAACACGAGGCAATAGTTTTGACAAGTGAGTAGTTGAAGAACCGTAAGATTTGCCTCTACCCAATGAATCAAATATTTCCTGAAGGTCGTCACATCTTGTTATGATCACGCCGACAGAAATGACCCTTAGATCGAAAAGAAGTCTGAAATTGTTGAGATCTCTATCAAAAAAAGGGTCTTTATTGTTCCATTCTATTTCAAGGGCAACGCGATTTTTATAACAATCAACAGCATGCGTCGGAGATTCCATATCCCGTCCGTCAACGGTGATTTTCGTATCAAAGCTTGTTTCCCTCCAACCTTTTCGATATAATTCTCCATCAATCCATTCTGCAACTTTTGATTTTCGACCACCTCCGATGGCGATATGGCTCTTTAAAAGTCGAAATCTGTTGAGGACATCGCATATATCTTCAAATTCAGAATGGAAATCCTCCTTAAGGATAGCACAGGCGTGTCTCCATTCGTGGATTTCATAATTATCGCGGATGAATTGAGGTAAAAAATTTATAGTCATGTGTTTTGATACCAGTTTATTCAAGAAAATGCAAACTGCTTAACGAAATGAGTTAACCGCAAATTCTGAATCTAACGGCGGAGCTAAGCGGCGGCACGAGCATGCGGGAAGCGCAGCTTCTTGTGCATGCGAAATGCCGACCGTCTTCAGCCTTCAGCGATTTGTTGCCTTCGCGCGCAGCGCGGCCGTACAAATAATATACGAACTTCGCTTTTTCCGATTATTTAGATATCACCATAACACGGGTTATTTTCTATTCAAAGGAAAATATTGCATGATTACGAAATGATATATATATCTACATCATTTCGGATGTTATGGTTATAAGGGGTAAAAGCGAAGTTCGTAAAACATGGCTCCGCCTCTCTATGCCCCCAGTATCTTGTCTGCCGCTTTCATGGCTGAGGAAAAGCTGATGTCGCCGGAGCAGCCGTCGCCCCGGACGGTGTCGCCGATCAAATAAAGTCCTTTGATGGTGGGGCATTCGATGTCAGGTCTGTGGGGCTTTGACTGGGCCGGCGTCAGGACATTGCCGTTCATGACGGGCACAACGACCTTTCTTTCCTTGACGACCCTGGGCATAAAATCCGGGAAAATAGCCGAGATGGTTGCTTTCAGCCTCTTTTCCGTCTCCGCGACGGTCATCTGATCGCCGTCAAAGTGCCAGGGGAGCATGATACCCCATGTCGAAAGATATTTGCCGGGAGGCGTGAAGGAATCATCGGCATTCGACTGGAAGCGCGCCCATATTGGGATATCAACGCCGAGTATGCCGGCGCGTATGTTTGTAACGGGCCTGTCTGTAATGAAGTCGATGGTCAGGGCGGAGCTGTTCTCGATATTCTTTGCATAATCGAGCGTGGCCTTTGGCAGTTGCCGGTTGTCAATCAGGTCCGGCAAGAGGGGCAGCCTCGCGGCAAAGATGACGGTTTTGGCTCTGTACATTGCCTTGTCTGTTTTAACGCCCGTCACAGAGGCGTTTTCAGTCATGATCTCTTCGGCCTTTTCCTGGAGATGGATTTCGCCGTTTGGGTCGATGTGCTTTTTGAGCTTTGAGAATAACTGGGCGGAACCGCCTCTGGGCTCACCGACGCCGACTCCGGCCTTAAAGACCCGCTGCAGGAATTCAATGACCTCGCCTGCACTGGCTTTATCAGGCGACGGGCACATGATGGTCATGCCGAGAAACGGCAGGAATGCCTCGACCTCGGGATTCTGAAACGATGCGTTATAAAAATCATGCAGGGTTTTATCATACCACTTGCCGGGATCGGCCTTTTTAATCCTTATCAGCAGAACGAGAAGCGCCAGCCTTGCTCCGACGGAGAGCATGGACGTTTTCAAAAACCCTGCCGGGCCTGCGGGTCTCTCCCAGAGCCTGCCCCTGAATATGAGCTTTGCGTCCTTGGCCTCGGGCAGGAAATCGATTGCATCGCCCAGCCTTCTGAAGACATCGTTTGCGATGCCCTTGTTTGAGAGCCTGTGGGAATGGGCGCCGTATTCCCGGACATAGCCTGCCTCGTCCGTGTATGAGCGAGCCCTGCCGCCGATGGCGTCTGACGCTTCAAGGACGATGACTTTCCGGCCCGCGCTCGCCAGCAGGGCTGCGGCGCTCATTCCGGCATAACCCGCTCCGATGATGATTGCATCCGCCATAAAGAATGTCCGAGTCCGCTTTTAAACGTCTTTCTTGAGATCGGCGATGAATTCGTCAACGGTCTTTCTGCTTTCGTGCTGCATCAGGATTTCATGGGCCAGATCGCCGCATAGCCTGTCATCATGGTCCGGCGCAAGGTCCCACTTTTTCATAATCCAATCGCCGGGCCGCTTGAAAAAGACCGTGTTCGACATGGGGTTCAGCCACGCAGGATATTTCATTTCGTCAAGCTTGTCCTTTTGATACTGCGCGGTTTCAAGAATGTATGCGGCTTGTTTCGCATATTCTTTCTCGCCGTTTCGGGTCATTTGCCACCAGAACTTCAAGGCCCCCAACGCCGAACGGGAGCAGGTAATGGTCGGAACGGCATCGTTCAGATAGGCTACCCGAAACGGGTTTTGGCTGTTGAACACCTCGTTTGTTGTGATGAAAAGGCCCAGCGGCTCATCAAACCCAAAGAATTTATGTCCGCTGACGGCAATGGCGTCAAAAGCAAGTTTCTGCCTGTTGACGACGTCCTTGAATGGAGAAAATGGTATGTAGCCGCCAAAGAGCGCCGCATCAAGCATCGTGTAAACGGCGGGCGGATTCGCCCTGCGAAGAGCGGCGGCAATGGCGGGATGATCGTCAATAGCCCCTTTGAACGTAGTTCCGATGGCAATGACCACCAGCGCAGGCTTTGTCGGGTCGATCGCCTTTTCAAAGGCGGATACATCCATTTGCCCCATAGGAACGGCCGGGATGATCCTCAGTTCGAGGTTTTGCAAATCAGCCAATTTCTTGATGGAGTAATGAGCCTGGTCGGATACATAGACAATGGGCAACTGCTTCGTCTTCGCCTGGAGGTATTTGACCCCGAAATACATGCCGTGCATATTGCCGTCAGTTCCGCTGTGGGTCACTATGCCCCAAGCCTCTCCGGTCTTGAAGCCGAATAATGGTGCGAAATATTCGATGACTTCATTCTCGAAGGCGTGGCTGTTCATCAGGGCGCTTTCTTTTCGAGGGTTGCCAACGTTGTTCATCGAAACATTGCACAGCCCGGAGTCAACGAACCACTTATAAAAGTCTTTCATGTTGAGGTTCTGATTGATGGGATAACCCACAGCATAGTGCTTTCGTTTGATCACTTCTTTGGCAAAGGCGTTTAAGCGATTCATGGGAAGAGGGCCTGCAAAGGCGTCGCCGACCATTATCCCCGATGGCCCCTTGATCATCAGGTCTTTCAGCGTATCGGCTCCTGCCACTCCAACTGCCAGAGCGCCCGCAAGGTTGATAAACTCTCGACGATTCATAATTTTTCCTCCTGAATTGAGTTGAGTAGACCGGTTTTTCCTGATCTACAGGTTGATGTTTGTTTCTCCGTTATCCGCCTGGTTTCGTGGCGGTGCCACATAATTTTAAACATACATCCGTTGGCCCCGGCCCCTTATAGAACCATATGATCAAATTACATATTTTGGAAATAATATCAATGATTGTGATTCGTGTGGCGTTATCCATTTTTCAAAGGTATCGGCGCCGCTTGCATTATCATCAGTGATAAAGTACATTGCTCTCAGGAGCAATAAAAAATGTTTGACAGACCGAAAGAGGCGGCCACAGTCATTCTCCTGCACCGCAGGAGCGAACAGCCAGCCGATGGTTTCGAAGTCCTCATGGTCCTCAGAAGCAAGGAAAGCAAGTTCGTTCCGGGCTCCTATGTCTTTCCCGGCGGCGCCCTGGATGAGGATGACTGCTCGCCGGAGATGGTGGCGCGCTGCCGGGGTATCGAACCGTCCGGGGCCTTTGCCGCCCTGAAGGGCATCCCCACGCCTGCGATGGCCCTGGGCACATGGGTGGCGGGCATCCGGGAAACCTTCGAAGAAGTCGGCCTGCTGCTGGCCTACGGGGCGGACGGCCGGTTACTGTCCTTCGACCATGACGACGCCGGGCGTTATGAGCGCTACCGGTCACTCCTACTGCAGGAAAAGCTGACCTTCGGGGAAATCCTGCAAAAAGAGGCGCTGACGCTCGCGGCGGAGCGGCTGCATTATTTTTCCCACTGGATCACGCCCGGGTTTTTTCCCATCCGCTATGATGTCCGGTTCTTTGTCGTCGAGGCGCCGGCCGGGCAGGAGGCGCGTCACGACGGCATCGAATTGACCGACAACCTCTGGATCACGCCGCAGGAAGCCCTGCGCCGCTACCGGGAAAACCGCTTTGAGATGGTCTATCCGACCCTCATGACAATGCAGGCCCTCCTGCAGTATCGGCAGATCGAGGAGGTCATCCGCTCCACTGCCGGCAAGCACATCGCCGCCGATTCCGGATAGTCAGGGGTTTCCCGCCCTTTTTTAAACCTGATGAAAAATCATGGCCGGCAGCTCCAGGCAGGTCAACGGCCCGCCATAGACAGCGCCCGTGTCAATGCCGATCTTGTTGAATTCCACCAGCGGAACCGAAAACGGCGTATGCCCGAAAACCACCCTTTTACCGAAATCATGGGTCGAGCGGATAAACTCAAAGCGGATCCAGAGCAGATCCTCCAGATCCTGCTCCGGCAGCGGGATGCCCGATCTGAGCCCGGCATGAACGAAAATATAATCGGCCGTCTCAAAATAGGGCAACAGCGACTGATAGAATCGCAGATGTTGCTCCGGTATCCGGAAGGATGGATCATGTCTCGACCGTTGAAGCCCGTAGGACGCAAGCGTGCCGGACCCGCCATTGTCCAGGATCAGCTCCAGGTCACGATCATGCAGATAGTAATTGAGAAACATCTGCTCATGATTTCCGAGCAGGCAAATGACGTGATCCAGCCTCTCCCTGAGGTCAAGGATCGCATCGACCACCCCCCTGGGATCGGGACCCCGGTCGATATAATCTCCGATGAAGATCAGCCGGTCGTGCCGCGCGTCGATGTCCAGACGGGCGATCAGCGCTTCCAGCCTGGTTGCACAGCCGTGAATGTCCCCGATGGCGTAGATCCGGTCCATAACTTTATAAAGGTCCCTGTTCGCGGCAGAAATCACGGAAGTTGTTCACGGAAATAAAAAATTCCCGCATCATGATGACCCAGTAATATCGACCCCGGGGGGTCAGATAATAATCGGGAGGATCGTAACGCAAGGCGCCCGCCAGCCGGAAGGCGACCAGATCGACCCAGATATGCTTCAAGAATTGGCCTCCGTATTTTTTTTGCAGGGCCGGAATGTCCAGCTTCATCCCGAAGAGTTTCATGAGAAAATCATAGCGGATCTGATCCTTGAGGCCGAAATCGCGGGAGGCCATGAGCGGCATCTCGCCGCGCTCGACCTGGGCGATGTATTGCCTGATGTTGAAGGTATTGGCGTAGCAGGTTCCGTTCAGATAGCCGATAGAGCCGCTGCCGAGCCCGGCATATTCATCGTAATCCACGATATATTCGTCGATCATGGCCGTCTTTTTAGAGAAACACCAGGCCGAGGAGAACCGGTAGGCGGGCACAAGCCGTTCGACGATCCGGTGATAAAAACGCTCTTCCTGGCGGTAATCCACCCGCCCCAGGGTCTTGCTCACCACCTCGCGCGTGGAATCCGAAACCATGAGCGGATAATACGTGATCTGGTCTATTCCGATCTCCATGAGGGTGTCCAGGTCGCGGTTGAGGCTATCCATGCGCTGGGATGGAAAATTGAAGATCATATCGGCGTTCAAGGTATCAAACTGCCCGAGGACCTGCTTGAGCCGGTCGCGAACGGCCTCGCCGCTGCCGTACTTGTCGAAGCGGTCCATCGCCTTGAGCAGGCCGTTGTCAAAGCTTTGAATCCCCACGGAAAGCCGGTTCACGCCCACGCGTTTCAAGACGGCGATGTTCGCATCGGTCAGATGATTCGGGTTGGTTTCGACGGATATTTCGCGGATCCGGAACGACTCGCGGGCCAGTGCAAGCGTGTCTTCCAGTTCGTCGATCAGAACGGTCGGGGTGCCGCCGCCGACATAGACGCCCTGAAAGGCGAACCCCCTTTTTTTGTAGAGCAGCAGCTCCAGGCGCAGGGCCCGGAAATAAGCCCGGCAGAGGGATTCATCGAAGACGATGCGGTTGAAGGAACAATAGGGGCAGAGTTTCTCGCAGAAGGGGATATGCAGATACAGCAGGCGCGGCTTCGGTTCTGTCGCCTCCGGAATCCGCGGTGCGACGCCCTCTTCGAAGCGCATCGACCTGGCAAATTTCTGCCGCACCTTTCGCGTGATGATCTGGTTAATCAAGGGAACCCCCCAGACAAAGAATTTTCGAATAGCTAACAAACATCCCAGTGGAGCTTGACGCCGATCCGATCCCCCTTCTTGAAAGGGTGCGTCCATTGCGCCAGCAGCGTCCGCCCGCAAATTATCAAGAGCCATCCTCCTGTGACACCTGTTAATGCCCGGCGCCCGCATCCGCCCCGCCCTGCGGAACATCCGGCATTAAATCACTCCTGAGAAGGGAAGGCGGCAAGCATGATGAAAATTACGATTATTTTTATCGTGAAGGTCATTATAAATTTTTCAGATTAATACGCCCGTCTTTAGAGAAAGGGAAGTAGCGGCTTCCAAAGGCAGTTTTAATAGAGGCCTTTCCTTCTATCTTGTAAGGCAGGTCATGACCGGTGATAATTGTCTTCAGGCTACCGCCCAGGTCTTTAAACTTTGCAATGACAGATACCTGCACCTGCGTTGTTGATGACGAAGGAACGAGAATCTCCTTTTCCAGGCGACCGGTTCCGATTTCTTCGTTGTTAAGGAAAACAACGTATTCGAAAGACTTGAGCGTAAGGTCAAAACGGTTCGGATTTTGAACGTCGAGACCGAGGAAAAGGTTCACCTCCGTGAGGGAGCTGGGGCTGAGGATGATTTCACGGAGGACGAAGGAGGGTTTCTCTATGATCCAGTTCAGACAAGATACAAGACATATGGAAAGGGCGAACAGGAACAATATGCCACGATTCGCCATCCATTTATGTTCATTCAGTTTTTTCATCAAGAATGTCTTCATGTTCGGACAAAAAAGCATCCCATCCTGTGGCGACCCTGCCGGGTCTAAGAGCAGCATTATTACCACCCCTGCCGGTGAACAGAATCTTTAATAATTACCTACCATGTAATTCTCCGCAAATCCACCTTTTCGTGACAGAAAGAACAGGCGCAGGCCATCTCGGGCGGATAAAACAAAAAGGATTCCAGGAGGATGAATTAACGGGAGCTCAGCGGGTGCAGGAAGCGGCCGGCAAGGCGCTGCCCGCGCTTTTCCGGAATGCGTCATAATATTGTTCGCCGTATAATGGAATGAACGGCACGGGGAAGCGCCAGTTGCTTGAATTCGTCATGCAATGGTGTTATAGAATTCTATAAATCCATTCACGAAGGTGATGACGTTCATGAGCAAGACAAAAGTTCTGGCGCTCTGGCGCGATGAAAAAATGAATGATGATGAGGCCCGGATCCTGAGGACGCCCTGCGCGGAAATCCCCGCGCCCTTTGGCCCGGATAGCCGGCGGGATATCGAGCTGTTGCTGGAAGCTTTCCTGGAGCGGGAAGACGCCCTGGGTTTGGCCGCCCCGCAGATCGGCGTCAGCAGGCGCGTGATTGCGTTCCGCAACAGGAATTTCGACAAAAAGGGAAGGGTTAACAACGCCGAAGATTGCGACGTCCTGATTAATCCGCGCATCACCCAGGCCCGCGGAGAGCCGGTCAAGGGCTTGGAAGGCTGCCTGTCCTGTCCGGACCTCCAGATGGAAATTGACCGTTTTCCCGATATCAAGGTCCGGGCCCTTGACCGGGATGGCCGGAAAATAAACAGGCGCTACAACGATTTTTTAGCCCGGATCGTCCAGCACGAAATGGATCACCTCGATGGGAAGCTGATTGTCGATTACGAAGGCGCCGCCTACGTGCCCGAAAAGAACAAAAACTTCTTCGACCGTCTTTTCAAGAAAGAGTAAGTCAGATGGCCTCGCGGGTGTTCGGATCTATGAAACCAAAAGGCGGCGCCTCCGTCTTTTTTACATCTTGAAATCTGCCGTCACTTGTAGTAGTCCTATGGCGCCCGCGAACATTGCAGGGTGAGGCCCTGACACACAGGGGATAGCCCTGCGGCCGATAAAATCTGTTGGAGACCAGCGATGCAAAAAATTTCCTGCCCCGATTGCCGGAAGACATTCATCTGGACCGACGCGATGTCCTTCAAGGGAAAATGCCCCACCGTTGACTGTGAATGGACCTATGATATTCACCGGGAACTGAAAAAGAGCGTCACCCAGAAAGAAGACGAAGCGCGGCAAATTATCCGATGTCCCCAGTGTCACGAGCCCATCGACGCAAAGGTGACCCTCTGCAAGCATTGCGGCGAAGTCATCATCGGATCCCGGTCTTTCAAGAAAAAATATCTCTTCATTGTCGTAGCTGTCATACTTGTTCTTCTGTCCCTGATATATAAATTCCGATAGCGACGGTTCGCCGATAACGGCCTGATTGAATTTTCTCAGGAGACCATTATGAAAAAAACGCCCCTTTATGAGCGCCATCTTTCCCTCGGCGCTAAAATGATCGATTTCGGCGGGTGGCTCATGCCGGTCCAGTACACCAATGTCATCGAAGAGCACCACGCGACCCGGACCAGAGCAGGCCTTTTCGACATCTGCCACATGGGAGAAATCGAAGTCAAGGGACCGCAGGCCCTCGCGCTGCTGCAGCGTGTTGTCAGCCGGAATCTAGAGAAGCAGGCCGTCGGCCAGATGAAGCTCTGCGTTCTGACGAATGAACAGGGCGGCATCCTGGATGATCTGACGGTGTACAGGCTTGAAAACGACCATTACATGCTCGTGACAAACGCCGCCAGCAAGGATAAGGATCTCCAGTGGCTGGAAACGCGGAAGAAAGCGGAGGGGTTTTCCGGGGTCGAGATTTCCGACCGGACGGATGAACTCGGTAAACTGGACATTCAGGGTCCTCAGGCACAGGCGATTCTGCAGTCTCTAACTGAAGCGGATCTGAACGCCCTGAAATATTATAATTGCCTGAACACGATCGTGGCGGGGATTCCCGCTCTCGTCTCCAGAAGCGGCTATACCGGGGAGGATGGTTTCGAGATTTACGCCGCCGGCGAGCGGATCGGCGTCGCCTGGGACCGCCTGCTGGCCGCCGGCGCCGGGGCGGGACTGAAACCCGTCGGGCTCGGCGCCCGCGATACGCTGCGGCTGGAAGCGGGCATGATGCTTTACGGCCACGAGATGGACGAGTCCGTATCGCCCCTTGAAGTTACCTACGGCTGGGTCGTCGATCTCGAAAAGGACTTCATCGGCCGCGACGCGCTGAGCGGGCAGAAGAAAACAGGCGTTTCCCGCAAACTGGTCGGATTTGAAATGGTCGATCGCGGCATCGCCCGGCAGGGATATAAAGTCCTTAAATACGGCCGCGAAATCGGCGAAGTCACGTCCGGCACGCTGGCCCCGACCCTCAACAAGGCCGTGGGGCTGGCCTTTGTGCCCGTCATCTACACCGAACCGGAAACCGAAATCGACATCCTGATCCGGGAGCGTCCCGTCCGGGCAAAAATCGTAAGGCTTCCTTTTTACAACCGCAAAGACAAGGCTGTCTTTTATAATGTATTCATCTGAAGGGAGAAAAAATATGGCAAAACCCAATCCAACGGACCGTAAATATTCAAAAGAACACGAATGGGCGCTCGATCACGGCGACGGGACGGCGACCGTCGGCATTACCGATTACGCCCAGGAAATGCTCACGGACATCGTCTTTGTGGAACTGCCGCCTGTGGGGAAAAAGGTCGAACAGACGGCCCCTCTGGCCGTCGTCGAGTCCGTCAAATCGGTCTCCGACGTTTTCGCCCCGGTCGGCGGCGAAGTCATCGCGGTGAATCTGCCGCTGGAGAGCCGGCCGGAACTGATCAATCAGGACGCTTTCGGCGAGGGCTGGATCGTAAAACTGAAAATGGACAACCCGGCGGAACTCGACGGCCTCATGGCCGCCGCCGCCTATGACGCCCTGATACGGGAAGAAAAACACTGATTCAAGGAGCATCCGATGGACTATGTCCCCCACACCCCGGAAGATCAGAAAAAAATGATGCAGACCATTGGGATCGCCGGACTGGACGACCTTTTTGCCGACATTCCTGAAAAGTACAGACTCAAGCAACTCCTCAATTTGCCGCCCGCAATGTCCGAACAGGAGGTCTGGGGGCTGATGCAGCAGATCGGCGCGCAGAATGTGATCCCCGCCGTCACACTGACGGGTGCCGGGGCCTATCACCATTTCATCCCCGCCGTGGTGGGGCATGTCATTTCGCGTTCGGAATTCTACACGGCCTACACGCCCTATCAGGCCGAAATCAGCCAGGGTATCCTCCAGGCCATTTATGAATATCAGACCATGATCGCCGGATTGACGGGGATGCAGGTGGCCAACGCCTCCATGTACGACGGGGCCTCCGCCATGGCCGAGGCCGCCGTGCTGGCCGCCAAGACGCTCAACCGGACGAAGATCGTAATCAACCGCTCCGTGCATCCCCAATACCGCCAGGTCGTGAAGACCTACGCCTGGTCCAATGGCTACGAGGTGGTCGAAGTTCCCTACGCTGACAATGGCCAACTGAATCGGTCTGTCCTGGCGGAGGCCGTGGATCACAATACCGCCGCCGTCCTGGTCCAGACGCCGAATTTTTTCGGAATTATTGAAGATATTACTTCTATTGAAGCCGCTGTGCATGCAAAGGGGGCGCTGCTCGTTTCCGGTTTTACGGAAGCCACCTCCCTGGGCATCCTCAAGCCCGCAGGTGCTATGGGCGCGGATTTCGTTGTCGGGGAGGGACAGGCCTTCGGCAATCCGATGAATTACGGCGGTCCCTATCTCGGCATTTTTGCGAGCACGGACAAATTCCTGCGCAAAATACCTGGTCGGCTCGCCGGGGCTACTCTCGACAAGGACGGCCAGCGCGGCTTTGTCCTGACGCTGCAGACCCGGGAACAGCACATACGGCGCGAAAGGGCGACGTCCAACATCTGCTCCAATGAAGCCCTCTGCGCCCTGGCCGCCGCAGTCTATCTGGTCTGCCTCGGAAAAAACCTCAAAAAACTGGCCGAACTCAATTTCCAGAAAGCCCAATATCTCAAAACACATCTATCCCGGCTTGAGGGCTGGGAGCCGGTCTTCTCCGGCCCCGTTTACAATGAATTCGCCATGCGCTGCCCCGATGCCAAGGTCGTCAACCGGAGATTGCAAAACGAAGGAATCATCGGCGGCTACGCGCTTGAAAACGAATATCCCGAACTGAAGAACAGTCTGCTGCTGTGCGCCACGGAAATGCTGTCCCGGGAAGATATGGACCGGATTGTTTCAATTGCACGGTAACACTGAACAAAGAATCCGGCTGTGTAAAATCGTTTATATAAATGCATTAGGATGTCAATGGGGCTAAAAATGGCTCGGAAACAGACACCGGAGAAGTAACCATCCCAAAAGTGAGGCGCATGATGGATTTAATCTTTGAAAAGAGCCGGCCCGGCAGGACAGCAGGCGGAATTCCGGTCTGTGATGTGCCGGAAATTGCACTGGATCAGGTCATCGAGCAAAGGCTGCTTCGGGAAGACGTGGATCTGCCGGAAGTGGCCGAGGTGGATCTGATCCGCCACTACACGACGCTTTCGCGGCGAAATTTCGGCGTGGATGTGGGTTTCTACCCCCTGGGGTCCTGCACCATGAAGTACAATCCCAAAATCAACGAGGACGTCGCCCGGCTGCCCGGTTTTACGGCACTGCATCCGCTGGCGCCGGCCGAATTTGCGCAGGGCGATATGCGGATGATGTATGAACTGCAGGGGTTCCTGAGTGAAATCTTCGGCATGGCCGATTTTACGCTGCAGCCGGCGGCCGGGGCGCATGGCGAACTCACGGGCGTCATGATGATGAAAAAATACTTTGAAACACGAGGGGATGACCGCCGCCGGATACTGATCCCCGATGCGGCGCATGGCACAAATCCGGCGACCGGCGCTCTCTGCGGCTTTCAGACCGTCACGGTCCGCTCCAACGCAGAGGGAGGCGTGGACATGGACCATCTCCGAGAACTCATGACCGGGGATGCGGTCGGCCTGATGCTGACCAATCCGAATACCCTTGGCCTCTTTGAACGCAATATCGAGGGGGTTTCCGACATTGTTCACAGCCGGGGCGGCCTCCTGTACTGCGACGGCGCCAACGCCAACGCATTTATGGGAAAAACGAGAGCCGGAGATCTGGGCTTCGATGTGATCCAGCTCAACCTGCACAAGACCTTCTCCACACCCCACGGCTGCGGCGGACCCGGAAGCGGCCCCGTCGGGGTGAGCGACAAGCTCGTCGATTATCTTCCCGTCCCGCGCATCGTAAAAGACGGCGATCGCTACGCCTGGAGCGAGGACTTTCCGGACACGATCGGGCGTGTGCGGGCCTTTTACGGCAACTTCAACGTCATGGTCAAGGCATACGCCTATATCCGGTCGCTGGGGCCGGATGGTCTCAGAAAGGTGAGTGAAGTCGCTGTGTTGAATGCCAATTATCTCAAGGAAAAGCTCAAACCCTACTTTGATCTGGCCTATGACCGAACCTGCATGCATGAATGCGTCTTTACCGGCCACAGGCAGGTCCGGGAGAGCGGCGTCCATACCTCCGACATTGCCAAGCGTCTTCTGGACTACGGGTATCATCCGCCCACCATCTACTTCCCGATGATTGTCCCGGAGGCCATCATGATCGAGCCCAATGAAACGGAAAGCCTCGAGACGCTGGATGCCTTCTGCGACGTCATGATCGCCATTGCCCGGGAAGCCCGCGAGGAACCGGAAAAGGTGAAATCCGCGCCGTTGACGACGCCCGTGAGGCGCCTGGACGAGGTCAGGGCCGCCCGCGAGCCGGACGTGTGCTGGAAGGGATAACGGATTGGATCTTTCATGAGCGTGAATATATTAAAGGTATAAAAAGTTTCGAATTTTCTTTGCGAGACGCCTATATGAAAAACTGGATTCAGCATTCCAAGGAAAAACTCGTTGAAAAGCTCTGGGCGGCAGAGCCGAAAATCAAGAGCATCCTCAAGAATTCCAATCATATAGAAGAGGCCCGCTTCATCCTGTTTGATTATCTCAATCGGCTAGAGCGCGATCTGTTCAATATGCGATCCGACACCTACTTCGTCGATCTCAACATTATCGAGAAGCGCAACGCCAAGGAATGCAACCGCGTCCTGTCCAATGTCATGCGGACGGAGAATGAACACCTGACCGGCGCCTCGCCATTGGAGAGACTTATTGAGATAGCGAAAGAGGCTCCCGGGTCCCTGGAAAAGATCAACGAGGCCTTCTTATGCGAATTCATCGCGCTCTTCCGGGGAATTACCGGCAAATCGGGCAAACACGTCACGGGTCAGCAAGTCTTCAGCATGAAGGATGGCCGGGATGCCGCGATGATCCGCTCCGAACAGTTAGATAACTATGCGTCGCTCATTCGGCGCAATTTCCGGCGCTACCGGACAGGATTCGACCGCACGCTCATCCGCCAGCGGCAGGAATTGAAAAAGGAAATCCTGAGCTACTTCGGCGCCGAGGAGAGCCAGTGGCAGGATTACATGTGGCATTACCGGCATATTATCAAGGACGCCAAGATCCTGGGCGACCTTGTCCGGCTGGAACCCGACGAGGTGGACGGGCTTGCCTGCGCCAAGGAAATGCACATTCCCTTCGAAATCACGCCCTATTATCTGTCCCTGTTCAACAAATCGGGCCGCACGGACGCCGACCGCCAAATCCGCGCCCAGGTCATCCCCGGCCCACGTTACTGCCAGGGCGTAAAGGAAAGCCGGGAAAAGGGGATCGATATGGATTTCATGGGCGAAAAATCGACCAGTCCCATCGACGGCATTACGCGACGCTATCCGGAAATCCTGATCCTGAAACCATACAATTCCTGCCCGCAGATCTGCGTGTACTGCCAGCGGAACTGGGAAATCAAAAGCATTGACGACGATGTCCAGATGAGCCGCAAGAAGGTTCAGGAGGCGCTGGCATGGATCCGCGATCACGAAGGCATCACGGAAGTGCTCGTCACCGGGGGCGATCCCCTGACGCTGAAAAACGATTACCTGGACTGGCTGCTCGGAGAGATCGCCGCCATCAAACACGTCGAGCGGATCAGGATCGGCACGCGGATTCTTGTCACCGTCCCGTTTAGAATCAACGAGGGGCTTCTGGACGTTTTTAAAAAATATCATGAATGGGGAAAACGCGAGATCGCCATTGTTACGCATTTCGAACATGCCGCGGAAATGACGCCCGATTCTCTCGACGCAGTGAAAAAGATCAAGAATCTGGGAATGAACGTTTACAACCAGCAGGTCTTTACCTATTACAACAGCCGTCGCTTCGAGACCTGTCTGCTGCGCAAGATGCTTAAAGTATCGGGGATCGATCCCTACTACGCCTTCAGCACCAAGGGCAAGGAAGAAACCATCGACTTCCGCGTGCCTATCGCCAGAATTGAACAGGAGCGGCGCGAGGAGGCCCGGCTGCAGCCCGGACTGGTCCGGAAGGACGAACCGGTCTTCAACGTCCCGCGGCTCGGCAAATCGCACTTGCAGGCCTGGCAGGACCACGAAGTGATCATGATTCTGCCTGACGGCCGCCGTATTTACCGGTTTTACTCCTGGGAGGTCCGGCTGGTCACCGCCCTGGATTATCTGTACACGGACGTCGCCATTTACGACTATCTCAAGCGGCTGTCCGAGGATGGCGAGAATATCGCTGATTACAGCACGATATGGTACTACTTCTGATGCAGAATGCCGCGCCCCCGTTGCGCAAACCGGACTGGTTAAAGGTCCGACTCCCCGGCGGCGAGCCTTACAAAAAGGTACAGGGCGTGCTCAGTGGGCGCCGGCTCCATTCCGTCTGTCAGGAAGCGCGCTGCCCCAACATCGCCGAATGTTTTCGGGATGGCACGGCGACCTTCCTGATCCTTGGCGATATCTGCACGCGCAACTGCCGCTATTGCCATGTCGCCCACGGCGTTCCCTCTCCGCCCGACCCCGATGAACCCTCCCGTCTCGTTGAGGCCGTCCAGGCGCTCGGATTGCAATATGTCGTGATCACGTCGGTCACGCGCGACGATCTGGCGGACGGCGGGGCGGCATGTTTCGCCGCCTGTGTTGCCGCGATCCGCGAGCAGATCCCGGGATGCCGCGTGGAAGTCCTGATCCCGGATTTTCAGGGGAGCAGGCGGGCGCTTGAACAGGTGATGGCTGCCGGTCCCACGGTCATCAATCACAACCTGGAGGTCGCGCCGGTCCTTTTCAAAAACCTTCGTCCCCAGGGGGATTACCGCGTATCGCTTGAATTATTGAAGCGGATCGGCGAGGATTCGTCAAAAAAAATCGTCTCCAAATCCGGCTTCATGGTGGGCTTCGGCGAAGCGCATGCGGACATTCTGGCATTGATGGAAGATCTGGCCCGGGTCCGGTGCAGGAGGCTCACCATCGGACAATATCAGCAGCCGACGCGGAATCACTGGCCGGTGCAAAAATACTATCATCCCGATGAATTTGAGGCGTTCAAAGAAGCGGCCGCGGCGATGGGATTCAGGCATGTCGTAGCGGGCCCCCTGGTGCGCAGCTCCTACCGCGCCGCCTGCACAGCTGTTGAAACGGAAAGATTTATTAGCCATGCTCAAGAACCTCCTGGTTAAGGCCCGCGACGCGCGCTGGATGTGGGACCTCTTCGGCCCGATCTACAACCAGCAGATTTACAACGCCCTGTTCGAACTCTACGAGCATATCGCCGAAGAGATCAACCTGGACGGACCGTCAAAGATCTTGGATGTCGGGGCCGGCCGGGGATACATCACGCTGCTTTTAGCCGCCCGGCGCCCGACGGCATCCCTGACGGGTATCGATTTTTCCGCCACGCAGGTCCGTGCGGCGGAACGGCTGCGCAAGCGCAGAGGAATCGAAAATTGCCGCTTCGAGCTGGGAAATGCCATGCATCTTCCCTTCGCGGACAACCGGTTCAATGCGGTCGTGTCCGTCGGGTCTATCAAGCATTGGCCGGACCCGAAGCAGGGCGTGGCGGAGATGCGCCGCGTCCTTGCCCCGGGCCGGTGGGCCGTCATCTCGGAAACAGACAGCGAGACATCGGGGAAGGCCCTGAGGCGTTTCATGCAGCGCTTCACAGCATGGTATTTCTGGGATCCTTTGCTTTTCTGGGGATTGCGTCACATCATCTTCGGCCACAGCTTCTCACAGCAGGAAATTGTAACGTTCGCCCGGGCTGCCGGGTTCGGAGAAATCAGAACGCAGAAGCTGCCGACCTGCCCTTACGTGATCGTGAAGGCACAGAAATAAACAAAAATGAAGAGAGGAGGAAACTGTTTTGTCGAATACATTTGACCTGATCGTCATCGGCGCAGGACCAGGCGGCCATGCCCTGGCGGAACATGCCGCCCGTAACGGCGCCCGGACGGCGATCATCGAGAAAAACCTCTGGGGCGGGACCTGCACTCACAGGGGCTGCATTCCCACCAAGGCGCTTCTGGTCTGCAGCAAGCACTATGCGGATCTGAAGAAAATGAAGCGCCTCGGCATCGCCGTCGGCCAGCCGTCATTCGATTTTACCGCCATGAAACGGCATCAGCAGCAAATGGTCCGCATCTCGGCCCTGGGCGTGGAAAAGTCCCTCCAGGAGGCCGGCGTGGCGATGAAAGCGGGCGAGGGAAAGATCCTGTCTCCCCGGGAGGTTCAATGGACCGATCCCGCCGGAAATGCCCAAACGCTTCGGAGCGAACACATCGTCATAGCCTGGGGATCGGAGCCCGCCCTCCTGCCGGGCATGGCGGTTTCGAGGCGTATCCTGAACTCCGATGGTTTTCTCCAGTTGCAAGTCCTTCCGGAGAATATGATCATTGTCGGAGGAAGCGTCATCGGAGTGGAATTTGCGACTTTACTGGCTGAGCTGGGCGTGAAGGTGACGTTGATAGAACTGCTGGAGCATATCCTGCCCTTCGAAGACGAAGACGTATCCGGCCTGTTGAACCGTGAGCTGACACGGCTCGGCGTCGCGATCCATGTCTCTACGAGGTTGCTGGCGATTCGGGAAACGGCGGACGGCGTTCAGGCGGATGTTGTGCAACAGGGGCGGGATTTCGAGCTGACAGCGGCCTGCGCCCTGATCTGCATCGGCCGGAAAGCCTGTCTGGACATGGAAGCATTAAACCGGCTCGGCATCCGGTACGACCGGAACGGGATCTGCGTCGATGCGCAGTACAGGACTAATATCCCCGGCATTTATGCCATCGGCGATGTGACGGGCGGCGTTATGCTGGCGCACCGCGCGATGCAGCAGGGAAAGGCCCTGGCCGACGCCCTCTTTGGCGATGGCTCGATAGTCTGCCATGAAACATCCGTTCCGGCGGTCGTGTATTCCCATCCCCAGGTCGCCCGCATCGGCTTGACGGAAAGACAGGCCAGCCGGCAGGGCTTGACGGTAGAGGTCATGAAATCTGACTACGCCGCCAACATCATCGCCCGCACGGAATTGATGGGACAGGGATTCGTAAAAATGCTCTTTGACGGTGACAGGCTGATCGGTGCGACCATCATGGGCGATGCGGCGGCGGATCTGATATCGTCTTTGAGTATTGCGATCGCAAACAATCTGGGGAAAAAGGAGCTAAGCAAATGGATCATTCCTCACCCGACACTAAGTGAGGTTCTTATACGGTCTTGAACAGCGTTGCCTGTGACGCCTGCCGCCTCATCAAGAGCGGGGACGCTTAAGCGATTTCATCTTCCGGCGGCGTCTCGGGCAACGGAGCCTCATGCCGGACGGCGACGATCCAAAGAGCTTTTTCTTTGATTCGATACAAGAATCGACAGGGTGGCTCGATGACTTCTCGAAAGGGAAGGTCGGGGCATTCAGGCAGGACGCTCCCGGATTCAGGGGATTGTTTGAGCCGTTGCAATGTTTTTTCGGCCCTGTTTCGGAACGCAACCGCCGCTTCGAGGTTGTCACGGCGCATGCTCGCAATTGCCGCGAGAAACTGGCTGCGGCCGGAAGGCGTAAAGAGAACTCTCAAGCGCCCACCTATTTCAGCAGGACATCGGCTTCTGCAAGCACATCATGAAGATCACAGCCGTTTCCGGCTTCAATCCCCTTCTCCCCGCGCGCGAGGAGGCGCAGAATGTCCATTTCCGTCTGAACATTTTTATAGGCCTCCATACTGACAATGACGGCAGCAGCCCGGCCCCTTTTCGTGATGATGAGGGGCTGGCTGGAGGCATTCACGCGTTTCAAAACGGCCGATGCAGCCTGGCGAAGGTCGGTAATCGGGATGATATTCGGAGTTTTAGTCATGATGAATGCTTTTCCCTCCCGTACCGCGACCACAAGACCGAGTTTCTTCATGAGGATTTACTTTATAAGAATAGTGGGCGCTTCTATAAGTCTTTTTAAAATATATTCTAAAAGAGATGGAGCTGTCAAGGTTAAAAAAGGAAGTTGGCGTCTTGCCCCTGCTCAGACGATGAACCCTGTGACGCCGGACAATAACGGGGATTTATGCGGATGGTGTGCAGGACCGACACGTTTGCACGCCGATCCTGCGTACCGTTGTGTATGAACGGCCCGTTCGGCCCTGCGAGTCACGGATGACGACTTCGTAAAAAGTCCGGATGCTGCGTTGCGCGGCATCCTTCGTCGTTGCGGCGTACGCCCAAGTACGCCTCACTCGGATGGGGACACGACTCTGTCAAGCCCCCTCCCCATGCACCTTGCCTGCGGAGCTTTTTACGAAGCCATCAAGAACGATTGCAGGTGTAGGCCGATTAAACGACGCCGTAGGCCAGCATGGCCCGGGCCACCTTCGTGAAGCCCGCGATGTTGGCGCCCGTTACGTAATCGCCCTTCTTGCCGTAAGCTTCGGCCGTTTCCACGCAGGCCTTGTGGATGCTCTTCATGATGATGAGCAGCCGGTTGTCAACCTCTTCCCGCGTCCAGGAGAGCTTCAGGCTGTTCTGGCTCATCTCGAGGCCGGAGGTGGCCACGCCGCCCGCATTGGCGGCTTTGCCGGGCCCGTAGAGAATGTTGTTTTCTTGGAAGATCTTGACGGCCTCCGGCGTGGAGGGCATATTGGCCCCCTCGGCCACGCAGATGCAGCCGTTCTTGACGAGCGCGGCGGCATGAGAACCGTCCAACTCATTCTGGGTGGCGCAGGGCAGGGCGATGTCCACCTTGATACCCTGGTCCCGGATGACGTCCCAGACGCTGGCCCCTTCGATGCAGCATGTGTTGTACTTATCGGCGTATTCCTTGATGCGTCCGCGCTTGACGTTCTTGAGCTCCATGATGAAGTCGCACTTCTTGGCGTCGATCCCCTGTTCATCGACGATTGTAGCGGTGGAGTCGCAGAGCGTAATGACCTTGCCGCCCAGTTGGTTGACCTTTTCCACGGCGTACTGGGCCACATTGCCCGCGCCGCTGACGGCGACAATCTTGTTCTTGAAATCGAGGCCGCGCGTGGCCAGCATTTCCGCGGTAAAGTAGGTCGTGCCGTAGCCGGTCGCCTCGGGACGGATCAGGCTGCCGCCGTATTCAAGGGCCTTGCCGGTCAGGACGCCGGTATGCTCGTTGCGGATCTTCTTGTAATACCCGAAGAGATAGCCGATTTCCCTGCCGCCCACGCCGATGTCGCCGGCCGGAACGTCCGTTTCCGCCCCGATGTAGCGGACGAGTTCCCGCATGAAGGACTGGCAGAAGCGCATGACTTCGCCGTCCGATTTTCCCTTGGGTTCGAAGTCGGAGCCGCCCTTGCCGCCGCCCATGGGCAGCGTGGTCAGGGAATTCTTGAATATCTGCTCAAACCCCAGGAATTTGATGATTCCGAGGTTGACCGACGGATGAAAACGCAGGCCGCCCTTGAAGGGGCCGATGGCGTTGTTGAACTGGACGCGGAATCCCCGGTTGACATGGACATTCCCCTTGTCGTCCACCCAGGGAACCCTGAAAATGATCGTTCGTTCCGGCTCGACGATGCGTCCGTAAATGTTGGCTTTAACGAATTCCGGATGCCGTTTGGTTGTCGGCTCCAGCGTTTCCATGACCTCTTCCACAGCCTGATGGAACTCCGGCTGGTCCGGGTCGATCTGCTTGGCCTTTGCGAGTACATCCTTGATGATTGACATAAAACTACCCCCTTAATAAATTTGAATTTTTATATTTCTGCATTTGATATTCATGGGGGAAAAAACATTAAAGCCGTTTTTTCAGTGCATCGAAAGGTTCCAACGCCCCATAATCCATCACCGTTGACATGGCCTGGTTTTCCACATTCAGGTCCGCTTCCTGGACGCAGGCGACCGGATTGAGACCGCCGATCAGGATGATCCCCACCTTGTTGACCTCCACAGGGACCTGGCAGACCGATTCACTGATTTTGCCCGTGACCAGAACGCCGTTGATGCCGGCCTTCCCCATCTTTGCCAGCAGATCGCAAGTCAGCGCGTGGCAGGGCGCCGGAATTTCCCGGAAGTTCGCCAGGATCATCCCCTCTCCTTTTTCGATCGCGCTGCAGACGGAGGTCATCTTTCCGCGGATAAAGACCTCGGAGGGATCAAGGGATGATCCGGAATAATAGATCAACTCCGCAAATCTCAGGGGATGACGGTTCTTCACCTGCAGAATGCCGCCGAATTTGGAATCCATAGGAATGCCGTGCTTCAGCAGGACGCCGTTGACGACGATGCTGCAGACCGTGGCAAAGCCGATTTTTCCCTCCGGGACGAGGACGTCTCCCAGATATTGCCCCGCACGTGCCATGGCGACGCGGTTGCTGACGGCGAAACCCGATTCAAAAACGGGCCGCATGATCTTCATGGCATGGGGAAAGGAGGCTGTCGAAAAAAAGGAAATGTTGATCGGCAGCAAGCCGTCCTGCGTCTCTGGATCAAACGTGGTCCGAAAGGCCAGGATCTCGATGCGCGAGATTGCGAGCCCGACCTTGTCGCGGACCCGGGCTTCGCCCAGTTCGTCAATGCCCCGGGCTGTGATCATGCGTCCATCCCTTTTATCCACGAGCCGTGTGAGTCCCCGCTCATCCATGAGCTTCAGATGATAACGGACCGTCCGCTCGCTGGGCATATAACCCCTGTCCTGCATCTTGCGCGCAAGAATGCGGGAGCCTATGGGCCCTCCGGCTTCATGCAGGATGCGCAGGATCAGCAAGGTTTTTCTTTCAATCTCGTCCTGGCTGGAAAAAATGGGAACCATCGGCAATCGGCCATCCTTTGCCGATGCTCCTACACGTAAAGAATCCTGCTGTCAATACAAAGATGCACCTTTTCGAAGAAAAAAATGGCGCTTTTCCCGCATTGCAGATTTCCGGAAACAGTGTTAGAAATATCATCATGAATCATGATTGGAGAACCGTGTGTAACCATTTTTCTAAGGTCTCGATGATCCAACTGTAAGCAGGAGGAAACCATGAAAAAAATCGTTGCTGCCGTCATTGGCCTGGCCCTGTTATGGCCTGTTTCAGGTCATACCGAAAATTACACGCTAAAAGGCCAAATGGGATCGGTCATCCGCTATGAGCTGCATGAACAAATAACAGCCGGGGACGGCATCAAAAAACTGGTTCTGAGTTTTGTGGTTCCCCAGACCTATGAATCGCCGACCTATAAACAGGAGATCAGGGATTTTGATTTGAAATTCACGCCTGAACCACAGGAGAAGAAAGCCCATACCGACGGCCGGGGCAATCAGATCATCGTGGCCACCTGGACGGCCCCGCCAGCCGTTATCGATGTCCGCCTCGCCTGCAGCGCCCTGAATGAAACCAGGCTGAAAAAACTCGAAACCAACGCGCCTTTCCCCCTGGAAAAGGTGGATCCGGCCATGGCGGATTATCTGAAGGCGACCGAACAGGTGCAGGTGAACGATCCCCGGATTCGAGAGCTGGCGGCCAGGCTCACGCAGGGGGTCAAAACCGAATTCGACGCCGTGCAGCGCATCATTTCGTGGGTCGTCGATCACGTCCATTACGTGACGCCGCCCAAACAATATGACGCCCTCTATGCCTTCGAGTCGGGCAAGGGGAACTGCCAGAACTATTCCCACTTGGGCGCCGCCCTGTTGCGCGCCGTCGGGATCCCGGTCCGGATCGTCAACGGCGTGACCCTCAATCGGCCCTTTGATATTGCCCTGAAGGACGGGGTGCTGACGTTCAAGATGGGCCAGGGCCGCCATTCCTGGATCGAGGTCTGGTTCCCCGATCTGGACTGGGTCCCCTTTGACCCGCAGAACACGGTCCTTTTTGTTTCCAACCGGTTCGTCCGGGTAGAGGTCGGCATGGATAACAATGAAACCAAGAATGACGGGTTGCTCCGGTGGTTACAGGCGCCAACCGCCGAGAGCAGACCGACGCTTCAGGAGGTCATCAACGCGAATTTCCAGAAAGATCAGGTGGAAATCAGCGGAGTCCGCCAGGCCTATGGTCCGAAGAAGCTGCTGCTGTCGCCGGAAGTGCTGGCGGAGTTCAAGCAGATCGCGATAAAACCGCCTCCGCCTCCGCCGCCCGTGATCACGGAAAAGGAGAAAAAGGAGCTGTTCTATGACGCGCCCTTTGTTTTCGGGAATCTCGAATATCCGGAAGACATCGACTTTGCCTTCCCGCGGACGACCACGGCGGCCGGGAAGGATCAGTTTGAGATGAGCAAGAGTTTCCTCGTGGAAACTGCGGAATATGTCACGACCAAGATGATCCAGTATGCCCAGGTGGTCGTCCTGAACAAACCGGTGAAGCTGCAGAAAATCGGTCTGGCCCTGCATAATTTTGGCGGGGACGGCCAGCTCTGGGTGGAACTTCTGAACGACCAGAACGGCAAGCCCGGCAATCCCGTCGGCGTCAGCGACCTGGTCGATCTGGAGCGGCTGTCCCTGCGGCCAGGATACCGGTGGGAGGACTTTAATTTCGGCCGGGAAAGTCTCACGCTCATGCCGGGTCGTTACTGGATCGCGCTGGGGTTCACGGGCAGCCCGATCGTGAACTGGTTTTACACCTACGGCAAGCCGGTGGGACCGATAGACGGGACGCGCTATAAAGGGGTTTTTGAGCAGGACTGGAGCGGCGCGCTGAGCTATGAGTTCAATTACCGCATGACGGGTTTGACGACGAGGTGAGGATTTTTTACGACTCCATGAACGGAAAACTCAGCTGCCGCCAGCGGGCGATGCACCTTCCGCAGGAGGACCGCGTTCTGGCCCTGGCCTCACAGGCGGCCAGATCAATAAAATAGCCGTACCGCTCGCACCATCGGTTTTCCCGGGGAGAGGCCACAAAATCCCTTTTCTCCGGATCGTCCTGATCGCGGCCGGGGCCGATGCGTCCGTCGAGTTTATTCATGGTAAGAGAGATTTGCATCACCGCGGAAAATGGTTCGCAAGTGGCGAATCAAGAAAATAAAAACCCCGTCCCTGGAAAAGCCCCAAGGACGAGGTTTATGTATAGATGGGTATGAACGTCCGGGACGTTGTCATGCCTACTTTTTGGCTTTGACAGGCGCTTTGGCTGCCTTGGGTTTTGGGGCTGCCGGTTTCTTGGCCGGGGCCGCTTTTGCCGGGGCTACTTTTGCCGGGGCCGCTTTTTTCACGGCTGCCTTGGGTTTTGGGGCTGCCGGTTTCTTGGCCGGGGCTGCTTTTTTCACGGCTGCCTTGGGTTTTACCGCCGCCTTGGAAGCCGGTTTGGCCGGCGTTTTCGCCTTTGCCGCGACGGGTTTGACGGCTTTCGCGGGGGCTTTTGCCGCCGCCAACAGGCCTCTCTTCTTCGCTTTGTCGGCGGCCGCCTTGCCTTTCGCCATGCCCATTTTGCAGCAATTGATTTCCGCCATGCCCAGACCAATCTCATCAACCGTTACAATCAGACCACAAACTTCACAACTGAAAAGATCCCCTTTTTTTGCTTTTACCATTGCGCGCTCCTCCTTTTGTTAAAGTTGTCATTCTTTAAACGGCTAACTCACTATATATTCCAGTAAAATAAGCATTTTACAGAGCATTCTGGATTGCCGATCCCGTACTGCAAAGCATTGTACAGGAGAAAAAAAGGATTTTCAAGCCTTTATCTTTTCAGCGCGGAAGAAAATTTTTCCTTTTCAGCCTCAGGAAGACCTCCTCTGACGGTGGGAACAAGCTGAAAAAATTCTCGGATGACGCCCGTGATCTCCCCGGGCTTTTCCATGGGGATCAGATGCCCCACGTCCCGGACAAGCCGGTAGGCCGCGTTGGGGAACAGAGAAACGGCTTTTTGCAGATCAATGAAAGGCCGGTTTTCGCTGTGCTCGCCTTCGAGTATGAGGACGGGACAGAGGACTTGCGGCAGCAGGGGCCAGGGGTCATACCGGACGCCGCCCATGAAGAGAGCCGCCTCCTTTTGCGGCGAACAGGCCAGTTCCAGTCCGCTTTCATCCGTATGCTTCATGCCGTATCGGACGTAAAGGGAGAGTATCTCCTCATCCCATTTCTTGAAAAGCGTCCTGGCGCGGAGATAGGCCAGCGCCTCCGGCTCATCCTGCCAATGATTCCGTCGTTTGATGGATTTTGCAGCCAGCGGATGATCCTTGAGCCGGATTTGGGCTCGGTAGAAGTCCTGCGGCAGAAAAATCGGTTCGATCAGGACCATTCCGGCGGGCGACAGCCCGTACCGGGCAACGGCAATGGTCAGGACCGTTGCGCCCATGGAATGTCCCACCAGGCAGGGGGACTGAATATCCAGGCTGTTGCAGAAAACGGCAAAATCCCGGGCGAGAACCAGCCAGTCCAGACCGTCTTTTTCGGGGTCGGACTCCCGATGATCGCAGAAATAGGGGGCGATCACGCGGCAGGCCGGCGAAAGGGCTCTGGCAATCGGATGCCACAGCCAGGGCAGAAACCCTGTGGCGTGCAGCATCATGAGAGTGGGTCCCTGCCCGTCATAGATCAGATATGTCAGGTCCGAATCGCCGATATCCTGCGTCCTGACCTGTGGTTGCCGGGAAGGGGAACCTTTCATGGATGTCATTTGTCTGACAAAAACTTCAGGGTGTCCTTGGCGGTCTTGTCATCCACGAGCTTGCAGAGCTCCATGTAGGAGTCATAGGCCTCCTGTTCGTTTACGATTGCGAGCTCAATGAGCGATTCAAGGGTTTGATTTTTCATGCCTGCCCCTCCATTTGATTCGATCGGCCCATCACCGATGGGCGGTTATACCCCTCAGGTTCCGCCGTAACCGATGGTGATATTCTTACCATCTACAATCAGCGGGACGCGTCGCGCGCCGCCGGAGAGTTTCAGCATCTCCTGCAGCCCGGCCGGATCTGACTTGACGTCTATATAAATCGCCTTGTCTTTGTAGGCCGCCCTAGCCTCGTCGGTATAGGGTCAGCCTGCCTTGCCGTAAATGATGATCGGGTCAGACATGGTGTTGCCTCCTTCATTCTTTCAAGGGTCGCTCATCAATAATCGGTCAGATGAGAAAGTCCCCGTTCGCCCACCAGCAGGATTCTGGTATGGGTCAGCCTGCTGGCGATCACTTTGGCCGTGGCCTGCATGATCTTGAGGCCCAGCTCGCAATCATCTTCCATGAGCGCCCGCAATCTGGCCGCATCCAGGGCGATGAGCCGACAGTTATCGATACACAGGGCCCCCAGGGTGTACAGGTAGGGTTCCACGACGGCGGACCAGCCCATGGATTCCTCCTTCGTGACGATATCCACGGTAATCTGCATGGGCGCCCGATGCGGCCCCATGTAATTGTCCATGACCATCACCACCTTGCCCTCCAGGCACATGAAGAGGCTTCTGGCCGGATCACCCTTCTTGTACATCTGGGTCCCGGCCTCATAGGATTCTTCCACAGCCATTGCGGCCAGTTTCTCCAGTTGATTGTCCGTGAAGCTTTTAAAGAATTTAAACTGCTTCAGATCGTTCGCTTTAATCATTTTTTGCCTCCTCATTCAAAATTCAAACATGAGCTCAATGATAAAATAATTTCCCATTTTTACGTTGCCGATAAACATAACAGAATTGCCGAAGCATTGCCACAAAAAATTGAGCCGAGTGCAAGGCTCTGCTCGCGTTGCAATGACAAATTCGATGTTGAAATAGATTGCCCAAACCTTGAAAATGGCTTAGAATGCATAAAGCCGACGCCCTGCGCCGGAAGGATGAGAGCCATAATCAGAACACTTGTATTATGCCTGTCTTTTTATGAATCCTTGAAAAGCGTTTTGAGCAGGCCGTCGATCGCCTGATACTGTCTTGAAATCAGGGCGCCGTCTTGATCGATCAGGATCAAGGTTGGAACACCGACGATCTGGTAGGCCTCCGCCACAAGGCCCGTTTCGTCCAGCAGCACGCGATAGGGCAATTGATATTTGTCGGCAAACCGGGAAACCTTGTCAGGTGGTTCCTGGATGTCAATATTGACCACGATCAGTCCCCGGCCCGCATAGGTGTTATGAAAAAATTTATAGCGGGGGATTTCGGACCGGCAGGTGGGGCACCATGTCGTGCTGAAGACGATCAAGACGGGCTTTCCCCTCTGCTCACTCAGTATGAATTTAGAGCCGACCAGATCTTTCAGGATAAAATCGCGTGCCTTGCCTTCAGCGGCCTTCGGGGTAACCGGCGGTTGCCGGGTATCGGAGCAGGACAACGCCCCGAAAATCATCATGATCATGACCCCCCGGATGAACAGGGGAAGGGTTTTATTTTTATGCATTCCGGGTCGCCTTGCCTGAGATTTTAAAAATTACCAAAATTTGAGTATGACTGCTACATAAAAAGACTGAAAACCTCATGGTGGGGCCAAGAGGGGCGTGGCCGTCTTTATTAGAAAGGTGACTTTCTCATCCCCACAGGATTCCCGCCTGGATCAGAAAATATTCTCCGGCGGCGATCATCAGCCAGCCGAAGAGATGGCCGATTTTTGCCATCCAGGGGCCTGATTTCGGCAAATTGGCCAGCAGTCCGGCAAATGTTCCCATGATGATCAGAAGCGTTCCCATCCCGATGGAGAAAACGAACAGCAGGCTCATGGCGTAAAAAGGATTCTGACGGGTGGCCACATAGCCCAGAAGAACCGCCAGAACCGGCGCCGTGCAGGGTCCCATAACCAGACCGGATGCAGCGCCGACCAGAAAGCTGCTCGCCAGTCCTTGCGATTGCTCCCGGGGCTGGATGCGGGCGATAAATTGCGGTATCCGGACCGGAAGCATAAAGACGTCCAGCATGGATAACCCCATGAGCAGACAAAGATTGGCCATGACAAAATAAATCCAGGGGTTTGTCTGCATCTGGCCGAACAGCTTTCCCGACAGGGCCGCAATCCCCCCCAGCGCCGTATAGGTGACGGCCATGCCGAGGACATAGATTAGCGACAACAGAAACCCCCGTCCCCTGGATGCGCCGCCGCGGGCGCCGATAAAGGCAATCGTAATCGGGACGACGGGGTAAACACAGGGTGTAAAACTCACGAGGACGCCGCCCAGGTAAACCGTCAAATACGCCAGGAGGAACGATTCCGGAAGGGTAACGGAGAGGCCCTGAATAAATTGTTCAATCATCTGCGTTTAGCCTTCAGCCCTGCTTTGGTTCGTTGTCCCGATCCGTTGGGATCTCGGGACGGGGTTTGTGATGTTTCTTATACCATCTTTTCCCGAAAAAGTATCCCAGCGCAGCAATAATGATGCTGACGGCCATCACAATGAGGAAGGTTGTGTCCTGGTTGTTCCGCAGAAAACTTCCCTGAACGGACAGCATCAGCGTTCCCAGCAGGCGGCCGACCGTGGAAATGACCAGGAAGGTCATGATTCTGATATGGCTCAAGCCCAGGACATAACACAGGGCATCCTTGGGGAAGCCCGGAATCAGAAACAATAGAAAGGCCACCCAGGGTCCCTGGTGCGTCATGATGTGATCGTATTGATTGATGATCTTCGGGCTTACAATTCTTTCGACAAAGGGCAGTCCGAGCGTCCGCGAAAGTGTAAAGGCAAGCCAGGAACCGATGGTCAGGCCGATCGTGGAATAGAGGGTTCCCGGATATATCCCGTAAATGTAGCCGCCGATAAAACCCGAGACTTCTCCGGGGATCGGCGCAACGAGAACCTGCAGAATCTGTATCCCGATAAAGACAAAAACAGAGACCGGACCAAAACTCTGGAGGAAGGTGATGATTTTTGTACGATCGGAAAAAAAGCTGTGCAGATCGAAATAAACAAAAAAGAAAATACCCGCTGCGATCAGCAGGATCAGGACAAGCAGTTTGAGAATGTCTTTTCTATTCATCAAGCCTCGGATTTTAAAGGGGTGGGCAATCTTTACCACAAAAGGCCGGGATAATGAAGTTTAATCAACAGACATAAAAAAAGGGCACGAAGTAAAACTCCGTGCCCTTTTTGGGTTAAACTTTTAATCCCGATTATTTCGCAGCGGGTTTTTCCGGTGCGGGCGCCGGCGCTGCTTCTTTCATTTCCTTCTTTTCGGCCTTCTTGGCCTTCTTGGCCTTCTTGGCTTTCTTGACTTTCTTGACTTTCTTTACTTCTTTCTTATCAACGTCTGCCGGGGCTACCTTTGGCGCTTCTGCGGGTATCGCAGGCGCGGCCTTCGGGGCCTGTGCAAAAGCTGCTGTCGTGAAAAGAAATACCAGAGCGACGACCAATAACATTAAACGTTTCATTTTAAACTACCTCCTGATGGGATTTAATTTTGACACTTCTTAAAGCAATCTGCATACCACAAGGATGACGAAATAAGGCATATAAACTAACTTACTGATTATAATAGAATAAAATCATCCACCGCAAGGCCGCCACCCTCCGCGCCCTGGAGAAAACTGGAGCGGATGGGGCAATACTCCCCACCTGTTGGGGAGTTTTTCATCGTCTGCAAACGGTCCATCATTGGCTGTGACGCTGACCGACTCGATTATTCATCAGATGGGCCGGACGTCATCAATGTTCATGCAGCGTACGCCTTCGCAATGTTTTTTATCTCATCGGATTCATGGATATGTACGCCGGGCCGGTTCGCGCGGGCCATATTCAACATGGCTCCGGCAATGTCAACGGCCTCGATCGGTTGATATTTTTTCGGTATCGCAAAGGAGAAGATCCCTGCCGCCCATTTGGAGATTTCCTCATTGAAGCGGGATTCTTTTCGATCCCCAAGAATCAGGGAAGGGCGAAAGATGCTGATGCTTCTGAACGGCAATTGTTGTACAGCTTTCTCCAGCTCGCCCTTGACGCGGTTATAGAAAATCCTGGATTCAGGATTTGCCCCCATGGACGAGACAAGCAGAAAATGTTCCGTCCCATGTTCAGCGGCAGCCTTGGCAATTTCATAGGCATAGGTGAAGTCAACCTTGTAGAATTGATCTTTCGTTCCCGCTTTTTTGATGGTTGATCCCAGCGCGCATAGGACATGATCCGCTTTCAGCAGGTTTCTGTGTTCGTCGATCCGGTCAAAGTTGATCGCATGATGCTCGATCCTTGCTTTTCTGAAATTTTCGGATATTGCGGATCGGGTCAGAACAACAATGCGACGATAATGATCATCGCTGATCAGGCGGTTCAGGCATTCACCGCCGACTAGGCCGGTTGCGCCGAGTAAAAGCAATGTCTTCTGGCTCATGTGTTGTTTCAAATCACGGCGTACGGGAATGTGAATGGTCCATGCATATCACCGATAGATAACCCTACAACGATACATAGGATGAAACCTCCAACGCAGCCAGCTTTCGTTTCCGATGAGAGAGATAAGCGCGATGATTCTTCATCTGTATCCATGAGACAAGGTCAATGAGATCCGGAACATCGAACTTTTTTATGGGC
>JAUSOK010000197.1 GCA_030656035.1 Syntrophales bacterium | reverse complement strand
ACGGTCGGTTTTGCCGGGGACGTCTCCCTGCGTGGCGGTGTCCCCATTTTCGGCGGTACTTGAGCGGTGTAGAACTCCTCGGCGAGGAGTATAAATAGGTTGTCGATATGTTGTTTTGCGGTTGGTGAGGCGTTGTCTATGCGTGTAAATTTTGTTACAGAAATAATCGTATTGATCCTTTCCATTCTTCTGCTTGGCAGCGTAATTTCGCCGGCGGCTTCTGCAGAGCTGAAAAATATTCCCGTGAAGGGTGTGGCGACCATGGTCGATCTGGGCGCCAAGCACTGCATTCCCTGCAAGATGATGGCGCCGATTCTGGAACGCCTGGAAAAGCGCTATGCGGGCAAGGCGGCCATTATTTTTCTGGACGTATGGGAAGACTCGAAGCCTGCGCATCATTTCGGCATTCGAACCATCCCGACGCAGATCTTTTTTGACAAGGCAGGCAAGGAAGTTTACCGCCATGTCGGATTCATGAGTGAGGAGGCCATCGTCGCCCGGCTCAAGTCGATGGGCATCCAGTAGGCGAACATCCTTATGGAATCAATATTTCTAACGATCAACCAATGGATGGAGGGCGCCGCCATGTTGGCGGCACTCGGGTGTTTTTTATGGGGCATGGTGAGCGTCCTGCTCAGCCCCTGTCATCTGGCCTCAATCCCCCTGATCGTCGCCTATGTAGGGGGACAGGAAGCGGCGCTAAAGCCCCGGCAGGCGGCGTATTACGCCTCTGCCTTCTCTGTGGGCCTGTTTATCACCATTGCTCTGATCGGCATCGTCTGCGCCGTCCTGGGCCGAATGCTCGGCGACGTGGGGAATTACTGGCAGATTATTGTGGGCCTGATCCTTCTCTGGGTCGCACTGGGCATGATGGGGGTCGAGGCATGCTCCACCTCCGGCAGCCTTCTCTACCGCCTCAACCTGCGGGGTCTCCGGGGCGCTTTTGTTCTGGGTCTGGCCTATGGCGTTTTATCCGGCTCTTGTACGTTCGGCTTCATCGCGCCCATCCTTGCCATCATTACTGTTCAGCAGCAGGTGGCAGTAGGCATTCTTTTCATCACGCTGTTTGCCTTCGGTCACTGCCTCCCCATTGTCATTGCGGGCAGTTCCACGGCC
>JAUSOK010000194.1 GCA_030656035.1 Syntrophales bacterium | reverse complement strand
GAATGAAAGATTTTTCGTTGATGGGGACACGACTCCGTCATGTCCCCATGACTAATTTCTTTATTTCATGCATATTTAAGTATTATCATATTTCAAGCGAAAAAGATTTTGAGCAGCGGCGAAGCCATTTTTCAAAGGTCTCTATATGCCGATGCGGGACCAATAGCTCTCCCGGAAAAAAATCTTTGTGTTTTTTCCATAAATAACTTGACAGCCCTCTGACATTATAATATAGGCCCCTCGGTTGGCGCGCCGACTTATCGGATGCGTCCCCGTTGTAAAGATTTCCAACTAATGATGAGAATAATCAGCCACTTGAGACCATGCATAAAAATTTTCCCCGCCCCCCGTGGATCATTTCAGGGCTTCCGAATCTGCCAGGATAGAATCATTGCCATGTTCGGTCATTTGCCGACGGCAAATTCTGAAAATTTTAATTTAAGAAAAGGGAGGTAAAAGTTATGGCGTTAGATTTCAATTTGACAGATGAACAAAGAATGCTTGAAGACAGTGTATACAAATGGGCCGTTGCCTGGCTGGAGCCCCAGATGGAACACATGTACGAAGTGGACGAAATGCCCCCCACGATCTTCAAGGAAACGGCCAACCTGGGAATTAACGGGATTGTCTTTGAAGAGAAGTATGGCGGCACCGAAATGGGCTATGTGGAAACACTGCTGGCCTATGAGACCATTGCCCGCGTGAGCAATGCCCTGTCCATGACCGTCGGCGCCAGCCAGACCCTGTGCTTCGACAACTTCCGCAGAAACGCGACGGAAGAGCAGAAAATGGCCGTCCTGCCCAAGTCCTGCACCGGTGAATGGATCGGCTGCCTCGGCATCACCGAACCGAACGCCGGCTCCGATGCCATGAGCATGAAAACCACCGCCGTGAAGAAAGGCGATAAGTGGATTGTCAACGGCAGCAAGATTTTTATCACCAATGCACCGGTCGCACAAATCATGCTGTTCTACGCAAAGACCGCTCCCGAGAAGGGTCCCCACGGCATTTCCACGTTCTTCTGCGAGATCGATAAAGTCAAAGGCAAGGGCTGGTCCTGCGAGAAGATCAAGAAATGGGGCATGCGGACCTCCCCGACGGGGCTGGTCACCTTTGAAGATATGGAATTGCCTGAAGAAAATCTGGTCGGCGGTCTCAACAAGGGTGTCGCCGTGCTGACGAGCGGTCTGTGCACCGAGAGAATCACACTTTCCGGCTGCACGCTCGGTTCACAGAGAAGCTGCCTGGAAATGAGCCTCAAGTACGCCAAGGAAAGGGTCCAGTTCGGCAAACCGATCATCTCCTTCCAGACCATTCAGGAAAAGATCGCGAATATGTACACCGGCTACCTGGCCTCCAAGTGGATGGCCTACAGCGCCGCCTCGTTCTGCGACGCCCAGACCAGCAAATCCGGCGGTAAGGGAACAGACCTCGACCGGATGGCTGCCGCCGCGCTGCTGTACTGCGGTGAGATGGGCACCAAGATCGGCCTCGACGCCATTCAGATTCACGGCGGTTACGGATACTGCACCGAATACGGTGTGACCCGTCACTTCCTGGATCAGAAGCTGTGGGAAATCGGCGCCGGCACGTCCGAAATCCGCAGGATGATCATCGCCAGAGAGCTCATGCGAGACGATTTCAAGAGCGGCCGTTAATCCAAGGTCAATCTTGACGATCGTTCATAAAGTGTAAAAGAATGCCACGGTCTTGCGACCGTGGCATTCTTTTTTGCAGAAACAGGTTGTTTTTCATGGGTGATTATGGCATATTGCATACATCTTAACAAGATGAGGGGGTCACATCCATGAACACGGACGCCTTTGAAGATTATAAAATGTTGCTAAGCAAACTGGAACACCTCAAAGGCGATTGTGCCGCACTTGCATCCGGGCTGTCCGCGCTGGCAGCAGATCTGCAAGAGGGTCGCCTTGGCCATCTGAAAGACATCGCAGACAGGATTCTTTTCCTGGAGAAGAATTTTAATATCTATAAAAAGGAGGCCCTGGCGCTCCCCGGCGCGGCTTCAGCACCCTTTGATGCCGACAAACTGACATCCATCGAAGATATGGAAACCCTTATCCAGTCTTTCCATATCCAGATGCAGCAGGATGCCTTGCAGATCCTGGACGAAGTCCAGGCCATTGTTCATAAAGATAACAAGGACTTTAAACCGCTCCAGAGTTGTCATGCCAATGCAAAAGCTCTGCAGCAGGCCATTCGGGAGATTGACCTGCCCGGACTGCATTCGGATGTTCCTGCCCTTCTGAACGGCATCCACCCCTTCAACGAACTTCTTTTACTGGTTCGCCACCACCGGAATCTGGATGAAGAACGCATCGAGGAACTCGAGGACCGCATACAAAGTTCCTTTGGCCGTCTCCTGTTCCTCGCCATTGTGAGAGATAAACTGGATTTCTCCTCGCGCCCGGTCGTGCAGCCGGCTCAGGCGCCTTCCCCATCACAGAAAGAACAAATTGATATTGTTAAGAAGAAAACTGACGAACATCAGAATATCAAGGAATTTTCCTTGCCGACCCAGAAAAAGACTGGGGCCGTTGAGGATCGCGTCACCGACAAGCCTCTGGAGTTTCCACGCGCAGAAACCATATTTCAGCAACAGCCATCACCTGGCCGGCGCGAATCCGCTCCCAGGCCGATCTTGAAGATAGATAAAGCGGAAGAAAACAAAAATAATATTCTGAAAGACCTTTCCCAAACAAAGGTTAAGCTGGAAAGGGCGTTGAAATACGGTTTTGTTCAGAAAAGCGAATATGAACGGTTAGCTGCCATCATCCAGGAGATTGAAGCGTCGCTGCCGGAAAAGATCGACTTTATGGAGGATCAAAAAAGTCTGCTATCGGTCCGGACGGCGCTGGATGAGCAAGAGGAGTCCGCCGTTGAAGGGAGACGGCTGGCCATGCGGCAGGAATTTCAACAAATAAGGAACTCTTAAATGTTTTATCGCTGCGGTCTCAGATGGTCTCGGGTCAAGGAGCGCCTGGAGGCATCATTGTGAACCTCCGGCCTGTCAAGTGCGGTCTTATCATAGGGAGCGCATTCGTTCTCGGGATGCTCGTCTTTTGTTCGGCCCACCTTTTTGCAAAGGAGGAGACCGCACATCTGACCTTTGAAAGAGGCAAGGTCTCAAAAAAAGATACCTATTCCCGTACCATCAAACGGGGAGACACATTGTACTCTCTCGTCTCCTCGGTTTATGAACCAAGGTCCGGCAGGACACGCAAACAAATCTACGACGCCATCAAGCAACTTAATCCCAGGCTGAGAAGCATCCATGTCATTTACGCGGGCCAGAAAATGCGTCTGCCCAAGAAGCATCTGTTCCCCGGCGGACGGGCGGCAACGATAACCGGAAAAACAACCGGCCCGGAAAAGGTTGAGGTCCCCCCACAGGATCCACCCCTTCCGACATCCGATTATCGCATGGCCGTCATCCGGGAGGTCATAACACGGATGAACGGCGCCCTCTCCACAACCGGGAATTATTACATTCCCTTGCCTCAATCCGGCCAGATCTCGATTGACTGCACACGGATCCCCGTTGTGGAACTGGCCGATGGAAGCGTCATCCTGCTTGATTTTTCACAGCGCATGTCCGCATCGCTGAAAAAAATCATCCCTGAGTACTGGCCGAATTATCATTTGGTCGCTGTCAGCTTGCGTGAGGAATCGCCAAGAATTCTTCAAAAAATGATGACGGCCTCCAAGGTTTACGCCATGACAAAAATACAGAAACCCGTCGAAGTCGGCAAAGTTCCCCAACTTCAAATTGCACAGGGTTGGCTGATTACCGAGAAGTCCGCCGACGGAGAAAAAAAAGCGCTTCAGCTCATTACATTCCTGAAGGACAGGCAGCATCTCTTGCCGAAAGCGTTCATTGCCGAGGCAAAACGAAACGGCCTGGTGATCACGGAAGTCATCGAGGGACACGGGGTTGTCGATCCACCGGCAATTCGGCATCCGGCCTTATCGATTCCAGATCTGAGAAGTTCAACCCACATGGATCTAATCGTGAATCTGCTGAATATTTTCAATCTTCAGCCGTCCCGAAATACGGACGTAAAGATTTTTGAGCAGAGTCGGGACGGCTTTAATCTGTCGGTCAAGGCCGATCTGATGATCCGGCAAGGCAACAAACGGGCCATGTTCCATGCGAAGCCCCTTCCTTCGCAGTTTACCGATATTTTACGGGAAAATGGTGTTGAGCCCATTTTACTGAAGCAAGAGGATTCACGACGCACCACCATTGAAAAAACGCTGGTCGGTCTTGGGGTCTCTTTTTCCTCGAACGTCTTTTCATTTTCCGTTCCGCAAGAGGCCGACAAACCGAGTGGCGTCATCCGCTTTCCCGCCATTCGCGCGGCCGTCAACAAATCTTCCCAGTATCTGATCGAATTCGATATGGATCAGAACCTCTACCAGTTACTCCATCGGCAATGGGGCGTCAATCTGATGAAATATTGAAAATCAAATCAATCGCACTGTTTTCAGGCGGTCTGGACAGCATCCTGGCGGCCAAGATCATGATGGGAATGGGTATCGAAGTCGAGGGCGTCGTCTTTGAAACACCTTTTTTCAGCGCCCAAAAAGCCACGATGGCGGCCAGGGCCATCGGGCTGCCCCTCACCGTGATCGACCTGACAGCCCCCCATCTGCTCATGCTCAAAGCACCCCGCTATGGATACGGCAAAAATATGAACCCCTGCATTGATTGCCATACCCTGATGCTGCAAACAGCCGGCGCAAGAATGGAAGCAACGGGCGCTGATTTTGTGTTTACCGGGGAAGTCCTCGGGCAGCGCCCCATGTCGCAGACAAAACAATCCATAAACACGGTGGCAAAGAATTCCGGCTACGGCGATGTCATCCTGAGGCCCTTGAGTGCACAACTCTTGCCGGAAACGAAACCGGAGCGGGAAGGAAAAGTCGACCGCTCCAGGCTGCTCGCGATTCAGGGCCGCGGCCGTAAAATACAGATGGACATGGCCCGGAATTACGGCATTACGGACTATCCGCCCCCCGCCGGAGGATGCCTGCTGACAGACCCCAATTTTTCCCGCCGATTGCGCGACCTTTTCGATCATCAGCCGGATTGCCGGATCCGCGATATTGAACTTCTGAAATTCGGCCGGCATTTCCGCACTCCGGAAGGCTGCAAGGTGATCGTCGGTCGGGATCAAAACGACAATGAGGCGATTCTGCGTTTGAGCGAAGAAACTGACGCTGTGCTGCAGATGGCTGATTGCGCGGGGCCGACCATCCTCGTCCCGGCTGGCGGCGATGATCAATCCCGGTCTATCGCCGCGGCGCTGTGCGTCCTGTACAGCAGCGCACCGCCGGAACAGGCCCGCCGGATTGTATGCCGGGACGGCCGGAGAGATTTGATTGTCAACGCCAAGGCCCTCTCTCGGCAAGAGGCAGAGCGAATGCTCCTATGAAAGGGTCTGCCCGCTCACACCTGATGAAAACACCGGATCAGCCTGGTGGACGGGTCTGAGCAAATCATAGACGGTTTTCACCGGATTGAATGTTTCGAGCGGAACCTCCACAAATACCGTAATCCAGGAAGCCATGGCGCCATTCCAGAACCCCGGCAGCTCCAGCGCCCGCAGCTCCCGGCCCTTCTCTGATTTTTTCACGATGGAAAAGGCCCGCTGATTGACAAACTGCTGCAGATCATGTTTCCGATCCCGGTAATCCCTGATTCCGCAGACCAGATCCACGGGATTGAAGTGGGTGGCCAGAGACCAGACCGCCCGCTGGGCCCGGGAGTGTGGATCAAACTGGTGTTCTTCGATGATTTGAAGAGATTGTGTTCCATCCTCCTCATCCACCCAGAACGGCCCCCCACCGGGCTCCCCCTCATTTTTAACCATGCCGCAAACGCGAACCGGCCGATTCAGCTTGGAGAAGACCATGTCCCGTTTACTTGCAGGGGGCAGTGCCGCAAACGAAGGCGGGAAAACGATACACAGCTTTTCCCGACAAAACGAAACGATCTGATCGAGATCGCTGTCATTGAGAAAATCACCGGCAAGCCGTCTCAGGCAGTGGAATATTTGCTCCTGAAGCGTGATCAGATAACCGCCCAGAACCTTCTTGTGAAGAGCCGCGGGAGGCTTGAGGTGATCGGGAACGACATTGTCAATATTCTTCACAAAGACAATATCCCCCTCGGAAAGCTGATTCAGATTGGAAAGCAGCGCACCATGCCCGCCCGGTCGTAGAACCAGTTTCCCCGCTTCGTCAATGAAGGGACGGTTCTCCATATCGACGGCGATGGTATCGGTGTCGGCGCTCTGGATGGAAACATCGATATCAAAGTGAACGTCGTGCTGCCGTTCATAACGCTTTATAATCCCGGACAGATACTTTTCGACGTCATGCCGGTGCTCCTCAGAAACGGTAAAGTGGACCCTGCAGATCCGCCTATGATCTTTTACGTAAAGAGCCGCCTCCACGAGGTGTTCTTCAAGGGCCGTGCGGCTGCCATCCGGATATGCGTGAAATTTCAGCAGAGCCTTGGGAAGATAACCGTAATTAAGGCCTTCAGCCGTCAGAATTAACGCCAGAATGTCGCGGTAACGGCCTTGCTCAAGCCACTGTTGAAGACTCTGATCCCGCCCGGAAACCAGACGGTTCAGATCCTCGTAAAAGGCAAATTTCCGGATATCCCCGGCAAAGCTGTGCGCAACGGCCTCCGTATCAAAACAGTCTTCTTCGAGACAGCGGAACCACTCCTTGAACATGCGGCTGGCAGCCCCGGACGCCGGAACAAACTTCATTAACCTTCCGCGGGCAGCTTCACGCTCGTGACGTTTGACGAAGGCCTCTTTCTCCCCGGCGGGAATGGATAAAATTCCGTCGCCGACGGTGCAGGGCCGGTTCAGCCTGATCGGGGCGCCGCCGCTTTTAAACTGTTGCATCTGCGCCAGTACCTGCGCTTCAGTCAGGCCGTGCTCCCTGATCTGGCGGATATAATCGGCGGAAAGCAATTGATACGGTATCCTCATACAATTTCTTCCATGGGCAGCATGAAGGCCTTCACGCCGGCGCGCGGGTGGTTCTCCCTGATGTATTTGACGACACCCCGGACCGCCTCGCTCTGGTCGCTCGGAACGGCTATGAACAGGACGCTGTTTTTGCCGGGCCAGGTATGCGTCCCGAGTTTCGGCTCGTGGTCGTCGCCCTCTCCTCGCGCCTCCTCCATCTTGGTATAGTATTTGATCCCTGCCTTTTTGAACTGGGCGATGACATCGTAATTGGTCTCCTGCGAATAAACAACCATAAACATTTTCATGGGGTCTGATCTCCTTTCCGGAACCGCCTGAATCTCTCAATCCAGTCGTCAAACAGGTCGTATGCAGACGGCACAACCACCAGGGTGAGAAAGAGGGATGTCAAGAGGCCGCCGATGACGGCAATGCCCATGGGCGAGCGGGTCTCAGCCCCTTCGCCCAGACCGGCGGCAACCGGCAGCATCCCGAAAATCATCGCCAGGGTGGTCATCAAAATCGGCCGCAGCCGGACCGGTCCGGCCTGGAGGATGGCCTCCCGCCTTGTGAGGCCTCTTTCACGCAGGACATTCGTATAATCCACAAGCAGAATGGCGTTTTTCTTCACGAGCCCCATGAGCAGAATCAGGCCAATGAGGCTGAAGATGCTGATCGTTTTACCGGCCAGCAGGAGCGCCCCGAAGGCCCCGATAAATGACAGGGGCATGGCAAGCAGTACGTAAAAGGGATGGACGAAACTTTCAAACTGCGCAGCCAGCACCATATAGGCCATCAAGATCCCCAGAAAGAGTGCAAATAGCAAATACTGGAACGATTCCTTCATGGTGTCAGCCGCCCCCTTGTATCTTGCGGTGTATCCAGGTGTTAGAACCTTTCCGGAAATGCCGTCCAACTCCTCCATGGCCTGTGCCAGGGGTTTCTTTTCCAGGCTCGCGTAAATCATCGTCGCCCGCTGGCGGTCTACGCGATAGATGACACTGGGGCCGCCTCCTTCCTGTATCCGGATCACACTGGCCAGCTCAACGAGTCTGCCGTCTTTAGCACGAACGTAGATTCTGCCCAGATCAGCGGGATTGACACGATCTTCCGGATTCAGCCGGACCCGGACATCGTACCGTCTGCCCTTTTCTTCATCCTTGTATTTTGTAATATCCACCTCGCCGCTCATCAGGATGTTGACGGCATCGGCAATGCTGCCCACGCTGACGCCCAGATCGGCCGCCTTGTTCCGGTCAATGAAGACTTTCAATTCCGGTTTGCCTGCCTCCAGCGACGTGTCTACATCCACAATCCCGGGCAACTTGGCAAATTCCGTCGTGATCTGACGGGTATAGTCCTGCAGGACGTCAAGATCGAGCCCCCGGATGGCATACTGGATCGGCACATTCCGGATCCCCCCGCCGATCATCGAGATATCTTCCGCTGTCGCCCTCAGGCCGGGAATCTGGTTGAGTTTCTGCCGGATCTCGGCTTTGAGCTGCTCCTGACTCTTCTTCCTTTCCGCCTTCTTCTTGAGTCCGGTAAAGATGATGGCCTTGTTGATCTGTCCGGCCCCGCCGGCGCCGAACCCCTGAAGATAGAAAAGGTTCATCCGACTAAAGCGTACTTCGTTTCGTGAAGGGCCATAATTTTCAGTTTGAAGAATTCCATATCTCTAAAGCCGTAAGCCATTCGTTTCATGGTTTTGATTTTGTTGTTTGTGCCTTCCATGGGTCCCGATGAGAT
>JAUSOK010000193.1 GCA_030656035.1 Syntrophales bacterium | reverse complement strand
ATTACACCCATTGGAATATCTACCGCATTGAGAATATGTTCCGCGAGATTGACCGCCTCGGCGGCATTATTGACAGGATCAGCCGAGTTGACTATCATGACCGTGCGAACAAAGCGCGAAGGCGGGCTCCAGTCGCCGGGCATTCCCAGCCAGCCTGTGCCGCTGCCCGCCGGATTAACCTTCACTCCGGCGATCGTTTTTCCTTCCTTATCGTACGGATCAAGATTTACATAATTGCGCAGATTGGTAAGCTGCCAGTCAAAGGTAGGCTTGTTGGTCATCACTCCGATTGGATTATCGTAAATCTTTGTTTCCCCGTTGATGAACTCAACCACGATACTCTTGCCTCCGGCGTCGTGCACAGCAGCGTGCAAACCGGGAACCGCGCCTAATTGCGGCACATAGACACCGACCACCTTCACCCTGGAAAGCGCCTTCTTTACCTCATCAACCGTGGAAAAATTACCCAGCACCCAGTGGCCGAGATCAGCGATCGTGAGCCAATCGGCGTTTTTGGCTTCCTGATACTTGCTCTCGGTAAACCAGAGGAATTCAATTGACAGTCCTTTTTCGTTCAGTCCGTCAAGGAGCGCCTGTTTCTCGCCAAGAGCATTAATGCCCAAATAACCGTATTTCGGTGTCCAGTGGATACCTGTCTTTCCGTCAGGCTGCATGCTGACCATTTTTTCTACCTTGGGGAAAACAACCACTTCGGAATCCATTCCCATTGCAAATTCCATAGAACGACCAATAATGACGCTTCCATCCTTCGCTTTTACCTGGAAATCGGTGCAGGCATAAGCCGCGCTAAAGAGTGCCAGGCAGGAAATGACGGTCGCTGAAACCACGATTCTTTTGAACATTTTATTACCTCCTTTTTCCGGTGAGTTTGCCCCGATCGATGGAGCTGATGCGGCAGCCGATTGGGATCAGGACAATGACGGCCAGGACCAGAACAATAATTGCAAACATTATTTTTTTCATCTGTGTGCTCATGGCAACATTCCCTTGTTCTTAAAACCAGCCCGGTCAGTGTAAATACCCGATGGACGGGCGGTTACGGTACCTGTATCGGATCGCAGGCAGGCTGCGTGCACGGTTCAGTCCTGTGGACAATGCCCCCCGAATAGTATTCCTGAATCGTATGTTGTGAGAATCCGAACAGTTTTTCCATGATGTCCGATGTGTCTTCCCCGATGGCCGGGGCGCCCCGCCAGATCTGACCAGGCGTCAGAGACATTTTCGGGATAACGCCGCCGACCCGGATGGGGACGCCGGACTGCCGGTCAAGAACAGGCACGTGAGATTCCCGTAAATTGTAGTGTTCCTCCTGGAGCATGTCCATGGCATTCATGACACGGCAGCATCCTATCTGCGCCGCGTTGACTTCCTTCTCGACCTCCATGCGGGTGCGGCTCGCGCAGTATTCGCGGAGCTTCCGGTCGAGGGCCAGTCCCTTTTCCGAACTCACGGCCGCCGCGTCCTTGGAGCATGCGTCGTAGCTGTATTCTTCGGAGTCCAGCCCCAGGAATTTCGGCACTCTTTCATAAATGACGGGTCCGAGGGCGCCGATGAAGACATAGCCGTCCTTGCACATGAACGTGTCGTAAGGCTGGAATGTGGGGGCCTTGTTCCCGGAGTGTGCAGACACCTTACCCTCTCCGGTTACCCAGGGCATCTGGAATCCCATGGTGGCGTGGACCGCTTCAAACTGGGAAAGGTCTATGACCTGTCCCCGGCCTGATCGCTGGACTTCCATGAGCGCCATCAGGACGGAAGCCCAGCCATGGAGAGCGGTCAGGTAGTCGGCCGTATAGACTTTTGCCCGCTGGGGGGGGCCGTTTGGATCGCCGGTGACGGCGATCATTCCGCCGTAAGCCTGCCCGAGCGCATCATATCCGGGCCTGCCAAGCATTTCGCTGGACCCGTACTGGCCATAGGTACTCACGCGCAGGATGACCAGCCTGGGATTCACGGCCAGAGCCAGCTCCGGCGTTATGCCGGATCGCTCGAAGGTCCCGGGCGCTGACGCGTCCATCCAGACGTCGGAAATTTTCCAGAGGGCCATTCCGAGCTCAAGCCCCTTCGGATTTTTGAGGTTCAGCCCGAAAGACAGGCGATTGACGGCTTCATTGGCCCAATCGCAACCGTGGGGCCTCACGCCCCTTGTCAGGTGGGGTCCCGTGCGTCGGTGAATGTCTCCGCCGGGCCGCTCGATGTGGATTACTTCCGCGCCGAACATCGCAAACTTGGTCGCAGCAAAAGGTTGCGCTATCACGATGCCAGAACTGATCACGCGGGTACCCTGGAGAGGCCCGAACTTCGGGATGAGCATCGGCGTCTCCGGTCTCCGGAGATCTTTGATCCAGTCTGGTATGGTCGCTTTGAGTTTGTCGATCTGCTCCTGATTCTTGACAATCCGTTCGTCATGTTGATTCGTCATGCTGGTATGCTCTCCTTTCTATCGTGTTGTCCCGTTATGGATAAAGTTTTTGGATATGGCGTGTTTATGCTTTTACCTTGGCTTGGGCGATTGCTTCCGTTGTTTTTTTCAGACGCAGCACCAGTGATTTTAAAATGGCCTGGAAGCTGCCGGACAGTCGATTAAATTCATCATCCAGATAGTTCCGGTCGATGATTCCGACGGTTGTCGGGCCGATCGCACTGGCCGTCGCTGTCCTTGAAATGTTGGCAATAAAGGCCATTTCACCGAAGACATCCCCTTCACGCCGCAGCACCTCGATGACGATTTTCGTGTCCCCAATCATCTTGGACAGTTCCACGGAACCGGACTCTACCACATATACCCAGTCTCCGGAATCCCCCTCCTTGAATATGATCTGCCCATCCTGATATTTTTCGTAAGACGCAATCTGAAGCATGTCCTCCCCCTTAAAAATTAATGAAAGTTCGATCATTTCCGAATCGCCTGCAAGATAACAGGCAAAAGGTGTTTTTGTCAATCCGAAGATAAAAAAATACTTTATCCGCTGTTCGCCTTTTGCCAAATGTGATAGGAAAACCTTTCCGTAGATGGAATGTCTCTAATACAAGGAGGACGGCATCGATGGCACAAGCAATCATGGGGCAGAAGGAGCTCACGGCGCAGGTCCGGGATGCGGGGCTTTGCACGGGATGCGGGGCCTGCGTCAATCTTTGCCCTTATCAGGTTTTTTACCATGACCGGACAATTGTTCTGAATGCCTGCGACATCGCAGCGGGGCGCTGCCATGCCTTCTGCCCCCGGACGCCGGTCGATCTCGAAGCGCTGCGTGAGCGTTTCTTTGAGGCATCCGAATTCACCCCGGAAATCGGACCGGTCAAGGCCTTTTTCATTACCCGCGCCGCCGATGCCCAGCTCCGCCGGCAAGCCCAACACGGCGGAACGGTTTCAGCCCTGATGTCTCAGGCCCTTCAGGAGGGGTTGATTGACGCCGCCGTCGTCGCAGAAGGCCGGGAGCGTTTTATGCACGACGGTGCAACGGTTCATCAATCGGAGGAGCTCCGAAAACGTGCAAAGAGCAAATTCATCGTTTCCCCGACGATCGCCGAATTCAACCGAACGGCAAGGAGCCAGGCTCAGAGGATCGGCGTCGTGGCCACGCCCTGCCAGGCCTTTGCCCTGGCAAAAATGCGATTCAAGCCGGAGCTGACCTCCGGCGACAACCCGATCGACAAGCTGAAGTTACTCATCGGCCTGTTCTGCGGATTTACGCTTTCCTGGGCGAAACTGATCGAGCTGCTTCAGACCAGGACAGGCCTTAATGAAATCACTGGCATGGAAGTGCCGCCGGGGGAGGGCGTCCTCGAGGTTTTTACCGCCGCCGGTGCGCTCAGGTTTCCCATGGAAGAGGTAGAGCCCCTGGTGCGCGAAGCCTGCCGCTACTGCATCGATACAACGGCCGAGTATGCCGATCTTTCCGTCGGTTCGGCGCGTTTTTCCGAAAACTGGGAGGAGACGCGCTCCTGGAACCAGGTGGTCGTCAGGACCCGGACGGGTCTGGAGCTGATGGAACGGGCAAGAGAAAGCGGTGTGCTGGAATTTCGCGATGTCCCCGCAGGGAACCTGGAAACGTTGAAAAAAGCCGCCCTGAAAAAAAAGAAAGCGGCCGTGAAAAACCTGGTGGAAAAAAGCGGCAGCGCCGATGACCTGCTCTATCTGAATGCGCAGGATCGCGTCATCGCCGCGTTGCGATAGGGAGGTGAACATGTCGAAATTGTTGGAGATGCGCGAGGGGAGTTGCCATCTGCTGATGGGAAACGAAGCCATCGCCCGCGGCGCTCTCGAGGCCGGGATCAATGTGGCGGCCGGCTATCCCGGAACGCCTTCCTCGGAGATTCTCGAAAACCTGGCGCAGGTCGCCCGGGAACGGGGCCTCTACGTCGAATGGTCCACCAATGAAAAAGTGGCCATGGAAGTCGCGGCAGC
>JAUSOK010000143.1 GCA_030656035.1 Syntrophales bacterium | reverse complement strand
ACCGGCAATACCAGGCCGGTGATGTTGCAGACGGGCTACAAGATTCTCGTGCCGACCTTTGTTGAAGAGGGCGACAAGATCCGGGTGGATACCCGGACGGGAGAGTATCTGACCCGGGTCAAGGAATGAGAGATGGATACCATGGATGAATCCTGGCGGCTGGCTAAAAAACAGCATGCCCTCCGGCGTCGGGCCATGATGATTCAGGCGATCCGCCGGTTCTTTGACGAGCGGGACTATTTTGAGGTTGATACCCCGATCAGAATTCCGGCGCCGGCGCCGGAAGAGCATATCGACGCCATACCCAGCGGCGACTGGTTTTTGCAGACGTCGCCTGAATTATGCATGAAACGATTGATTGCCGCGGGATATCCGAAAATCTTTCAGATTTCGAAATGTTTTCGTGCGGCTGAGCGCGGGGGCCTCCATCTGCCGGAATTTACAATGTTGGAGTGGTATCGCCGGGAAAGCGATTATCGGGCGCTGATGCAGGAATGTGAAGATTTAATTCTCTTTGTTGCGCAGACGCTTGACGGGGGTGATGTTATTTTCTATCAGGGAAGCGGGATCGCGTTGCAGGCCCCCTGGATGCGCATTTCCGTTGCTGACGCCTTTGCACGGTATGCTTCTTTATCGATGAAGGAAGCCCTGGAAAAAGACTGCTTCGATGAAATCATGACCGGTGAGATTGAGCCTCGCCTGGGCCGAAGCCATCCCGTATTTCTTTATGACTACCCGGTGGAACTTGGAGCTTTGGCCCGCGTGAAAAAAACGGATTCCGCGCTGGCGGAGCGGTTTGAGCTCTACATGGGCGGTCTGGAACTGGCCAATGCCTTTACTGAGCTGACGGATGAGAAAGAACAGCGTTCGCGTTTTGAGAGGGTGCGACACAAACGCCGTGCTGCAGGTAAAGCCGTTTATTCCATGCCCGAGCCGTTCCTTTCGTCCCTTCGTCACATGCCGGAAGCGGCCGGAATTGCCCTCGGCGTGGATCGCCTGGCCATGCTTTTCACAGATTCTGCTTCTATCGATGATATCGTGGCATTTACCCCGGAGATGTTGTAATATGACGCTGATTCGTATAATCTGACCGAGAGAAATTCAAGATGCTCCGCTATGTGGAAATTGTTAGAATCATTGAAAAAAATGGTCTGATGCTCATCGCCGTGGCCATTGTCCTGTTCTATTGGGTTTTCGATGTTGTGACTGAAGGCCAGATGACAAACCGCCTCCTGATCACTATTTCCATCTTTGCTTATGGGATTTTTACACAGTTTCTGATTAACGGACAGAAGACAGCGAAAGAATCCCTGCAGCAGGCTCATGTCGAGCTGGAAAGGACCAACGAGAGATTGGCGCATGCAAATGAGAAGCTGGAACTGGCTTATGCCTGGATGCGGGACAACAGGGATGAGTTGAGACAGTAGATGTACGAGGAGGATATAGGATTTCTGATCGATCAGGACTGCCGAATTGAAGGAGTGACGGACCGGGCGCTGGTGGTCATGAAAGAATCCCGGGACGGCCTGGTAGGAGGCAATATAACCCGACTGATGCGGCAAAACGCACAGGAGGATTTCTCAAACGTATTGAAGCAGGCATGGAAAGGAATAACGCATCATCTGGCGGTAAGCATGATCATTTCGGAAGGCGCTGAAAGAGAATTCGATATGAAATTTACCCGTCTCATGGTTTCGGGAAAAAGACTGCTGCTGGTCATTCTAAGTTAAATGGATGTATTTTAGAGCAACTCCCCCCAGCTCCTCTAAGGACTTTATCATGCCTAATGTCCAGGTTATCATGGCAATATCTTCATCGCCGGCCGTCTTAGCGACTTTATTGTAAATATATAATTCAATGTCGATGTGCTCTGGAGTGTCCTTATCCGGTATGTCATTTTTCTCAATTTTATATTCAAACCATTGTAACGCGACACACTTGCTCATGGTGTAAATGTACATCTCTCTATTGTTATCATGCCTGAATTTGCGCGCAAACGAGGCCAGCTCAATAATATTGTCTCTAATGATTTCTCGTGGCGTCGCCATGATTTTTAAATTGGGTCGGGTATTCACGAATGTTCCCTTTGAACTGCCCCCTGCACGCCTATCACATTGCCGGTTTGAGTTCTGCGGAGCCTCTACCTTACAAACCTGAAAACCAGGCGCTTAAGGCTGAGAACCCTATAAAGCTGCTCGATCAGCTAAGTAACCTATGCCACATAATCATTGCAGATCAATCAATTTTTTCATGAGCCATTGTTTTTTATGGCGGGAGGATAAACAGAGCCGCTCTGTATCTATGAAATCGTAATCGCAAAACAGTCCTCCACCGACAGGGCTACGGCTGTTATTTCATTGAAATGGAGTTTCCCGGGATCATTGTGACACAAAAAGCGGGGGCATATCGTTTTGCGGCAAGTGAAGAACACCGCCACGCTCTGTGAGCGGGGATGAATGGCGGATGCTGTTCGCGCAGGCTAAAGCCTGCGTCTACCCGTGAAGAAGCCCCGCCCTGTGGGCGGGGCTTCTTCACTTAATCCATTCTATTGTTGCCGACTCCCTTACATTCCCCTTTGACAAGGGGATGAAAGGGAGTCTAATTTTTGAATTATTTTGCGACCTTTCTCTTCAGAAAATATCCCTCGGGGTCGCACTCTTCCCTGAGCAGTCTCAGATCTTCATCGGAAGGTTCTTTCATCTCGCGCAGATCCGGTGAAATCAACAATTCAAAACTCACCAGTTCCTGAATGTCCGCTGCGGTCTTTCCAGGCAGCACTTCGAGCAGCATCATTCTGCGGCTTTCTTCATCAAAACCGAAAACCGCCTGATTGGTAATGACCCGGTATGGACCGGAACCCATCACGCCTGCCTTTCTTCTGTAATCCGCCGAGCCGTCGCCGAAGCCAATGCTCGTTACAAAATCGATTTTATTTACGAATCTTCTTTTCTCCAGGGCCATGATGGCGATCGTTTTCTCGCAGTTGGCCGCCATCGCGCCGGCGCCGCCGCTTCCCGGGAACCTTGTTTTGGTTTTCCAATAGGTTCCGCCTTCAAAGTGCGAATTGATGTTTCCGTACATATCGATCTGCGCACCGCCGATGAAGGCGTAGTCCACATACCCTCTTTGCGTCAGTTCAAAGGCGGCGCAAAGCCCCTTTGCAAAGACGGCTTTGCGAAAAGCCCGGGTGTCGCCGACGGACAGAGGCAATCCCTGTTCAAGAATCGCCCCGAACGAGCCCGCTTCAAAGATCATATTGAGATTCGGCGCATGCGTCAGCTGGGCATGCATGGAAGCAATGATCGGAAGCCCTGTTCCAACGAATACGATGGTTTCATCTTCCAATACTCTTGAGCCGGTAAAAGCTATCATTTCGAACGGACCATATTCAGCCATTTTAATCCCCCTTATATTAGTCGCTTAATTTGTCGTCAGTGGAACCGCCATCAGTCTATGATAATCGGCTGTCCGCCATCCTTCTGCCTGAGTTCCTTGAGCTTGTTGTACGGCCGCGTGCTCAGGAAATCGTCGAAGGTCTCGCAGCCAAAAATATACTTGTCATAGTATTCCTTGAGCTTGTCCTTGTTCCCCGTTTTCCGGAATTCGTCGCAGATGCTTCGGAAATTGAGGAATTCCGGCATATCAAACCAGTAATATCCGTAACATGCGCCCGGGTAAGCGCCGAAAGGCTGCTCTACGACGGCATCCACGGCCGGGTAGGGAATTTCTGTCAGGTTCGGATATCTCCGGATGCTATCGGTCGAAATAATCTGCTCCGCCGTCATGATGGTGTAGGTCGATGCAACGGCTATTTCAGGACAGGTGCAGTGAGCCCCGAACAGTCTGGCGTTGCCGTGCTTATCCGCCGCCGGGACATGAACAATGCCGACATCCGGATTGGAGGCTGGAAGCAGATACACATTTTCCTTGGAAAACGGGCATTCGATCATCTTTCCTCTGTTTACGAGTTCCATGTCGGAACCGCCGTGATCCCGCGTCGGGATGAACGGAATGCCCATCGCCCCCGCCTTGAACCGGGCGGACATGCCGTAATTCGTGTAGTCGTCAAGCTGAATCATGCCGTTTGCGATCAAATGACGGAAAAGAGGAGCGATGCCGATGACTTCATAGCCCCACCAGGCCAGTTCGACCCGTTTGATCGACACATGATTGGGATCCAGAATCATGGCGCCTGCGAGCAATTCAACGCACATGGAATTGGACTGGAAAGAAAGCGTCAGGTCCTTCGCGCCCTTGCGGATGATTTCGTGGATAATGGCGATCGGAACGCGCGTGTTCACAAATCCGCCGATGCCGAGGTTTATGCCGTCTCTGACATGTTTCGCGACAGCTTCCTTCAGTGTCGTCCGCTTGTCATGCAACCCCTTCTGCTTGGCCACCGCCCTCTTTCTTGCTTCCGCGGGCGTTGGTCCCCAGTACTCAAACTGGGCCTCGCTTTTCTTCGCGATTTCTTCATGATCCAGGCTAGAAATTTTTCTAATGTCCGAACTTTTGATCAATTTGTCCATTTACGATCTCCCCCCTGACTCCATAGATTTTTTTTCATTGCTCCCCGGCACGGACTGTAACATGATCCCGCCAGAGAGAACAGCCCATCCCTTTTGATTTACGCAAATGTGCGGTACATACTAAAATGGCACAGGGGAGTCAAGCAGAAAATACAGAAAAAAAGAGGGCTCGTTAAAGCCCTCTTGAGTTGGTTTTTTAAAGCTAACGGACCGGTCTCTACGGGTGCTGCCGGTTGAGGATTGTTATCTCCGGTTACCGTATGTACCGCGTCTTTTCCTTTGCATCTTTCCGCGGGGTTTGAAAGGCGGAACCTGCCGACTGACCGATGCAGACCAAAGCCAGCGGCTCCCTGGGGGGATCGATGCCGAGCGTTTTTTTCATGGCTTCCCGGTCAAACAGCGTGAACCAGAGACTGCCCAGTCCTTGCGCATGGGCCGCTAAAAGCATGTTCTGGATTGCCGCCGCACAGGCGTGCTGATAGGTATCTTCGGTCCCTTCGAGAAATTTGTGGGCTCCTGTCTTCTCTGAATCCCCGATGACGGCAATCAGAACCGGCGCTTCCAGAAGAAAACCGGCCTGATATTTGTCAACCCAGCCCCAGCCGCTCTTTTTATAGATCTTTTTCTTGCATGCTACCGATTCATCATGAATTGTCTTTTTGATGTCCGGACTTGTGATGACGATGAATTCCCAGGGCTGGTTATTGGCCGGCGACGGGGCCCAGGCAGCTGCCTCAAGAATCTTTTCGATCAACTCTTCGCCGACGGCGTCCGGCAGAAATTTTCTGCAGCTTCGCCTTTCCTTGATTGCCGTAAAAACATCCATGAGTTTCCTCCTTCCGGTTTGAATACCGCACACATTTATGGTTGCATTGCATCCTGGTGACTTCTTGTAACGCAAGCACCGCACGGTTCAATAATATCGGCGATTTTTTTGAGTCATCGCTTATCCATGGACGGGAGTATAGGCAAAGCGGTTTTGTCTGTCAATGGAAGAATTGTAACAGTCTTTCTCGTTGACACCCATCTGTCAGTAACTTATATTGCATCCTGCAAACGAACTTGCGTGGAAACCTGGCCCTTATTTTGTACATGTATAGAGGTGAAAAAACATGGCGAGGGAACGACTTGTTATCATCGGCGGGGATGCCGCCGGAATGAGCGCGGCGGCCCAGGCAAAACGGCTGAAGCCTGACCTGGACATCATTGCCTTCGAGAGAGGGCCCCATACATCCTACTCGGCCTGAAGCATTCCCTATTATGTCGGCAAGGTTGTCGACGATATCCGGAAGCTCATTGCCGTTACGCCGGAAGAATTTCGGGATGACTACGGCATCGATGCCCGTGTACTGCATGAAGTCACCGAGATTGATCTGAAGAACCGCCGTGTCCTCGTCCGGTCGATCACGGAAAAGAAGGAATGGCGGGAGGCTTTCGATCACCTGGTGATCGCCACGGGGGCGGTTCCTGTCTGTCCCGCACTTCCCGGTTCCGATGCCCGGGGCATATACGGTCTTCATTCTCTTGACAGCGGCATCCGGGTGAGGACGGCAGTGGACACGGAGAAACCGAAAAAGGCGGTCGTGATCGGGGGCGGGTATATCGGGCTCGAAATGGCGGAGGCGCTTATCATGAGAGGCCTGGATGTCTCTCTGGTGGAGCAGGCTAGTCAGGTCATGAACACGCTCGATCCCGACATGGGCGCCCTCGTTTCCGATGCGCTCATGCAGGTGGGTGTGAATCTCTTCCGGGAGGAAACCTTTCAGGGCGCCGAAGTCTCCGACGGCCGTGTTCGGGCGGTTGTAACAAATCAACGGACCATCCCTGCCGACATCGTGATTTTAGGACTGGGCGTGCGCCCCAACACGGAACTTGCCGAGCGCGCAGGCATTGCTCTCGGCGTGCGCAAGGCCATCAAGGTCAATGACCGCATGCAGACGCAAAACCCGGGTGTCTGGGCGGCCGGCGATTGCGCGGAGTCCTTCCACCTCGTAAGCCGTCGTCCCGTTCATATCGCCCTCGGCACCATCGCCAACAAGCAGGGCCGTGTTGCCGGTATCAACCTGGGCGGGGGGTATGCCACGTTCCCGGGCGTTCTGGGAACGGCCGTCAGCAAGATATGCAACGTGGAGGTTGCCAGAACGGGCCTTCAGGAGAAGGAGATCCATGCCCTCGGACTGGAATATGTGGTGGGACGGATCGAAAGCGTGACGCGGGCCAGCTACTATCCGAATTCGGGGAAGATCACGGTGAAAGCGCTTGCGGAAAAGGGAAGCGGCAGGCTTCTGGGCGCTCAGATCGTCGGCGTGGAAGGCGCGGCCAAGCGCATCGATATTTTTGCGACGGCGCTGCACGCCGGATTCACCGTCGAGGACATGATCAATCTCGACCTCAGTTATGCGCCGCCTTACTCCAGCGTGTGGGATCCCGTCCACATTGCCGCCCGCAGAGCTGCGGCAGCGCTTGCCGGACGTTCATAGCGAATGCGGTTTCCCGAAAATCCCAATGTCGGATCGATAAAATAATTATTCCGGTGAGGATTATGCGTATTGCGGTTGTACATACGGCAGGCGCTCCCTGCGGCTGTGCGGAAGCGGTTGCGAAAGGGCTTCATGCCCTCGGCCATGACGTTGTTTTTGTGGATTCCGCAGAGATTGAACTCAAGGTCGGAGAAATCTCGCGAAGCTGCGACCTTGTGATCGACCATACGGACACCTTTCGCGGGACCGGGCTTTTGCGGCCCTTTGTGAGAGGGTTGCTGGAGGCCTCTGGCGCGCGGATCGTCGGTTCCGACGCCGGGGCCTGTTTCCGCGCCGATGACAAGATTGCCGCGAAGACCTGCCTGGCAAGCGCGGGCATAGCGGTTCCTCCGGGCGTCGCCGTGACGTCGAAAAAACAAAAGATGCCCGGCTGGCTCAAGGCGCCTGTCATTTTGAAGCCGGCCTTTGAACACATGAGTCGCGGCCTTCATGTTGTTGCAACGGACGAAGAAATTCATGAGAGGATTGCAGCGTTGTTGGACCGGTTCATGCAGCCGATCCTCGTGGAAACCTTCATCCCCGGTCGCGAATTTGCCGTCTCCCTGCTCGAAGAAGAAAACGGTCTGAGCGTGCTGCCGCCCCTCGAGTGGCGCGTTCATCCAGGTGAAGCCGCCGTGCTGACCGAGGCGTTCAAACGGTCATACGTGACGAAAGAAAGACAGGATGTATTTCGGGCTGAACTGCCGCCCGAACTTGCGGCCGATCTCGAAAACCTCTCAATTCTTGCCTTTCGCACCCTCGGGTTGCGCGATTACGCCCGATTCGATATCCGCCTTTCTATCGGCGGAACGTTTTACTTTCTGGAGGCGAACACAACACCGAGTCTGGAGCCGCTGGAAGCGCTGGCGCTGTCGGCGCGGTGGGCGGGCTGGGACTACCCGGCCCTCGTGGAAAAGATGCTGTCGGCAGCCCTGAGACGTTATGGCCGGCACCCATTGCATCGGGACGAAAACATGAACATCATGCTTCCGACCGGTCCGGTTGATTTACGCATCCCCGCAGGGGTGCATCATCCCCCGCCATCCACCCTGGAACTCGCAGCGCGTCTCGATGTGCAGGAAGGAGACCGCGTCCTCGATCTGGGGTGTGGCGCGGGCCTGCTCGCCATTGCCGCGGCGCGGCTGGGCGCCGGTCATGTCGTGGCCGCCGATATCGATCCCCGCGCCCTTGAGGCGACGAGGCAAAACGCGCTGGCAAACGGCGTCGCCGACAAGATCGAAATCTGCGCAGGCGCCTGGTATGAAGCGCTGAATGGCCGTTCGGCCGGTGATGCGGGACTGTTCGATGTGATTGTTGCAACCCCTCCCCAGGTACCAGGCCATCATGCCTTTGGTCCCCGGTACGGCGGACCCGATGGCACGAGGCACCTGTTCAAAATCCTTCAGGGCGCCGCTGTTTTTCTGAAACCGGAAAGCGGAAGGCTGTGGCTGATGGCCATCTCCCTTGCCAATCCGTCGGAGCTTCTACGTGAGTTGCGCGAACGTTTTCATCACGTCTGTATTGTACATGAGACCGAGCGGTTCTTCACAGGCGATGAGTACGAATCCATTGAAACAGGACTCATGAATCATTTTCTCGCGCTGCGTTCATCGGGCAGTTCGGACTTCAGCGAAGCGGGCGAGGGTGGATATCGATTCAGAAATCTTTTCATCTGTGCCCGGGAGGTGAAGACGCGTTGAAGCGGCTGATTATCCATGCAGATGATCTGGGGGCGGATGAAGCTCGTAATGCGGGAATCATCGAGGCCATCGAAGCGGGTTCCGTGACGGCCGCAAGCATCCTGGTCAATGGGCCCGCCTTTCAGGATTGCCTTCAGAGGATCGCTTCCATAAACGGCAAACAGCTTTCATTCGGCGTCCATCTGAACCTGACCGAAGGGAGGCCGCTGAGTCCGGGGCTGGAAACCATCACAGGCAAGGACGGATGTTTTTACGGCAAACAACAGGGCCATCGGCGCCTGATGAACAGGGGCGACGATGCGCTTGGAAAGGAAATCCGGCGGGAATTTGCCGCCCAGATTCAGGCGCTGCGCGACGCCGGCGTCCGGATGGATCACCTGGACGGGCACCAGCACGTCCATATTTTCCCTGCCGCAATCGACGCAACCGTCCGGACGGCAAGGGAATTCGGGATTCCATGGATACGGATCCCGGAAGAGCCGCCGCCTGCAAGATCCATGGATCGAAACAATCCATTGCTGAATGACGAAGCGGAAAGGTTTTGCCGGCTCGCGGCAGCCGTCCGGATCAAGCTTCATGGTTCTACAATGAAAACGACGGATCATTTCCGGGGCCTTTATCTGAAAGGAAGGCTGTCCCTGGAGAACCTCGAAAGAACCCTGCAAACGCTGCCTCCGGGTCTTACGGAGCTCATGGTTCATCCCGGCAGAGCGCATGGCGGTCCGGTGCATGGTCCTTTTTCCGCTTTCTCGAACCGGGAAAGAGAAAAGGAACTTGCCGTACTGACGAGCGGCAGCTTCCATCGAATGCTTGAAAAATACAATGTTCGGCTTACGCCCTTTCCGGAGGACTGTCCTTGAATACCGCGCTGCGTGTGATCATTTTGACCCCAACGGCCTTTCCCAATCTGACGGGAAATGCCATTTCGGCCGAGCGATGGCGCTGGGCCCTGGTGCAAAAAGGCATCGTAGTCAACGTGATCGAGACTCAAAACCTCAATCCACGGGGTCTTGTTGACGTTCTGGATCGTTTCCGTCCTCATGTCGTGCATGCGCATCATATCAGCCGGGCGGGTGCATTGATGCTCGATCCGCTCGTGGCGGAAAAATACGGCCATTTGCCCTTTGTCGTTTCTCCTGGAGGGACGGACATCAACCTGCATGTGATGAAAGGGGAGGGCAGAGAGATTGTCGGCAAGACCTGCCGCATGGCCCGTTCCATCATTGCCCAGAGCCCGGAAATCGCCCGCCTGCTGCAGGAACTCCTGCCGGATTTGCAAGAGCGAATCGCCGCTGTGCCCAAATCTTTTTTATGGTTTGGAAAAGACGATTTTGATCTTCGGGCCGTTGCGGGCTGCCGCGAAGAGGATGTTCTTTTCTTCATGCCCGCCGGAATTCGCCCGGTAAAAGGCAATCTCGAATGCCTTTGCGCTATGAAAAAGGCACGGAAAGCCAGCCCGGAAATCCGCGTGGTGTTTGCCGGGCCGGCTCTGGACGCCGGATATGCCGCCCGTTTCGAGAAAGAGATCAAGGGGCTGGATTCTTTCGCGAAGTGGATTTTTCAGATCCCCCCGCAAGCCATGCGTGCCGCCTATCAGGGCGCCGATGTCGTCCTGAACCATTCCAGCTCGGAGGGTCTTTCCAATTCACTACTCGAAGCCATGGCGGCAGGGCGGCCGGTGCTGGCATCAGACATTCCGGGGAACCGATGGTTAGTCGAAGACAAAAACGGGATCGGCCCCTGCGGGTGTCTTTTCGATTCCGGCGATCAGACGGATTTCATTCGGAAAGTCCTTCAGCTTGCTAATGATCCGGCGTTTCGGGAATCCCTTGCGGAAAATGGCCGCCTGAGAGCGGCGGCGTGGCCGGGTCCTTCAGACGAAGCCCAGGCGCTTCTGGAAGTTTATGAAGCGGCGATCGGGAGGCAAGGAGAACTTTGAAAACAGGTAACAGTGCTCGATCGGACGATAAAATCTCAGAAGGATTTTCCCCCAACCTTCTCATTTTTGGTTCATCCGGTTGATGCTTATAGCTTCCTAAGATCATGGGATCTGCCTTTATCACAGGCAGTTAGGACTTCGAATGCAAAGCTGCATACCCGATATGTTAGGTTCTTTATTGAATGCCGAATAAGAGCTACGAGAGTGTGATTATCTGTAACTTTAAGGTAACATGACTGGAAACTGCTGTCTTTGGTGGTCCAGCATTGCCGTGCCATTTCTTCGCTGCAAGATTACACCGCCGAACTATATAATCGCAAGCAACTGCATTACACGGAAGGCATCATTTTCCCCGCCCTCCGCTTTGAAGATTTCAATGCCGATTTATTCCCCAGGATCAGAAATCTGATCCGTAGCAACAACACCCGCCACCCTTGGCTTGAACTGGATGACCGGCAGATTCTTGTGAAGGCGGGCCTTTTCAGACGCGACCTGCGGACGGGAAAGGAAGGCTATGTGCTCGCTGCCGCTTTGCTTCTGGGCACGGATGAGGCGATCCAACAGGTCGTCCCTCATTACAAGATCGATGCCCTGGTGCGGAAGATCCACATGGACCGTTACGATGACCGGGAATATACAAACGCCCTCCCCGCAACATTCTGCATCTACCGGGACCGAGTGGAGGTGGAGAACGCCAACAATCCGCACGGAGAAGGACAGCTTTCCCTGGACGACTTCACACCCTATCCCAAAAACCCGCTCATTTCGAAGTTCTTCATGCAGTTGGGCAGGGTGGAAGAACTGGGATCCGGTTTTCTGAATGTCCACAAATACCTTGGATATTACTCCCCAAAGAAAAAACCGCAATTTATTGAAGGAGTCCGCTTCAGAACGATCATCCCTCTCGATGAGACCTTGATGGCCGAGTAAGTGGCAGAGTAAATGGCAGAGTAAATGGCAGAGTAAATGGATGGATCACCAAGGGAAAGAACGAAGGGATCATCGAGCAGGTCAGGGAAGAGTTAACCCAAGTTCATGGTTTTTGTCTAAAAAACGGGGCGTTGTTGCGGTTTCTGAAAATGCGTATCTAATCATATTAGCATGTTAGGTGTTGATGTTCTTTGAAGAGTCATTTGTAGTGCCAAAATCTTATATTTGAGCAA
>JAUSOK010000133.1 GCA_030656035.1 Syntrophales bacterium | reverse complement strand
GTCAGGGCTTTGTTTGCGGGGATATCGGCTGTTATACGCTGGATATTTTTCCGGGCGGCGCCAATACGCTCAAAACCCTTCATTCCATGGGTTCCGGAACGGGCGTCGCCAGTGGATTCGGAAAACTGGCGCCGTTCGGCTTCGATAAACCCGTGCTGGCTGTCTGCGGCGATTCGACGTTCTTTCACTCCGCCATGCCCGCCCTGGTCAACGCCATTCATCACCGCGCAAACATCACGATGGTAATTCTCGATAACAGCGGCACGGCGATGACGGGTTTTCAATCCCATCCCGGTCTCCGGATCAACGCGATGGGAGAGGAGTCGCCCGATTTGGACATTGCAGCAATCTGCCGGGCGATGGGGGCCAGAGTAGAGGTGCGCGATCCTTTCGACCTCGCTCAGACACAGAAAACGCTCAACGGGCTGATGGAGAATCAGGACGGGGTCAATGTCCTGATCCTGCGTCAGAAATGCGGTCTTTCGCCGGAGAAGAAGGCCGCCAGGAAGTATGACGTCCGTGTGGATGAAACCCTCTGCATCGGCGAGGATTGCGGCTGTAACCGGCTCTGCACGCGCATCTTCCGTTGTCCCGCGCTCGTGTGGGATAAGCATAAGCGCAAAGCCATTGTGGACGATGTCCTGTGCGCCGGATGCGGCGTCTGTACCGATATCTGCCCCCGTGGGGCCATCCTGAAGGAGGTGGCATGATGATGGAAACTCTGCAACTCCCAAGGGACCCTTATAATATTATTATCACCGGTGTCGGCGGTCAGGGAAATGTCATGGCCTCCCGCGTTTTGTCCTCAATGCTTGTAAACAGAGGGTTCATGACCACCATCGGCGAGACCTTCGGCGCCTCCCAGCGGGGTGGCGCCGTGATGAGCCACATCCGGGTTTCGTCAAAAGGAACCTGGAGCCCGCAGATCCCGAAGGGAAAGGCCGATGTCGTGATCGCCCTTGAGCCGACGGAAGCCATCCGCGTCCTGGCAACCTATGGTCATCCCGGTGTCGTCGTTCTGGCCAATACCAGGCCCGTTTATCCCGTGGGTGTCATTACGGGGGAGTTGAACTATCCCTCGGAGGAAGAAATCAGAGCATCGCTCAGGGAACTCTCGGCGCAACTCTGGATGATCGCTGCGACCGACCAGGCCATCCGGCTGGGGAATCCCATTCTGGCCAATATCGTGATGCTCGGAGCCCTGGCATCCCAGGGCGAAATTGACGTAACCCTTGACGATTTCAAGACGGTCATGCAGCAGACCCTTTCAGGAGATAAGCTGGATCTGAATATGATAGCGTTTTTCGTCGGCATGGATACAGAGAG
>JAUSOK010000131.1 GCA_030656035.1 Syntrophales bacterium | reverse complement strand
CAGGAGTTTGTTTTGAAAAATGCTTTTGGATTCGGCGGCTGCAATGCCTGCATCGTTCTGCACCGGATCGAATGATTCAATAGGGTGAAACGGACCATAAAATGAAGGCTCCGAAAAATAGAAGGGTTTTTGTCATTGGTTACGGCGCGGCGACGCCGCTGGGGAAAACCTTTACCCAAACCTGGGAGCGGGCCGTCCGGGGCGAGGCCGGATTTCGCAAGGTGACCCGCTGCCAGGTGGAATCCCTCTGCAATATCGTCGGCGAGATTCCCGACTGGAATCCGCTGGCTTTCGATTTTTCTAACGAAAAGGAGGTTTACAACTGGAACGCCTCTTTCGTGATTCTCACCATGGCCATCGTGAAGGAGGCCATGGTGAACGCGGGGCTGCAAATGGATCAGGAGACCGGCCCGCGGACGGCCTGCCTGATCGGCTCCGCCATTAACGGGACGGACGCCTTCAGGATCGCCGTGGGGAAGATGCGCGACGGGGAGCCCCTGAAGGTCAGTCCGTATCTCTTGCCCAATCTCTGCGCCAACATGCCCTCAGGCAAGGCGGGGATGCTCATGGGGTTTACCGGCCCCATCTTTTCGCCCCAGGGGGCCTGCGCCTCGGGAAATCACGCCGTCGGCATCGGCGCCCGGATGATCCGGGACGGAGATTGCGACTTTGTCCTGGCGGGCGGCGTGGATATGCCCATTATGCCAGAAATTATTCACGGTTTTGCAAACATGAACGCCACCATCAAGGTTAACGTCCGCGACCGGGCCTATACGGACCCGGCCCAGGCCTCCCGGCCGTTCAGCAGGGATCGGCGGGGCTTCGTTTTTTCCGAGGGGGGCGGGGTGATTGTCCTGGCGGCGGACGAAGCCATCGCGAGATACGGCCTTCAGGCCCGGGCGGAGGTCATGGGCGTGGGCTGGACCTCCGACGCCCACCATTTCACCCGGCCCAATCCGGACACGATCATACGGGCCATCCTGGAAACCATTGACGATGCCGGACTGACCCCCCGTGATGTCCAGTACATCAACGCCCACGGCACCTCAACGCCCAAGGGAGACGCGACGGAAGTGGAATGCCTGCGGGCCGTCTTTGGCGAGGCGTTGCGTCATATTCCCATCTCGTCGAACAAGTCACAGATTGGCCATACCCTGGGCGGCGCCGCCGCCATCGAGGGCGCCCTGACCATCGAGGGAATGCGCCGGGGGATCATGTTGCCCACCATCAACTACCTTCACGACCCGGCATTTGACGGCCTGGACTTTGTCCCCCATGAGGCCCGGAAGGTCCATCATGAAATCGCCCTGTCGAACGCCTTCGGATTCGGGGGTACGAACTGTTGCATCCTGTTTAGAGGAGTATAGCATGAAGCCGCGACCTTTCCGACCGGAGCCACCGGGAGACGACATCCGCTATGTGCGGGACATCGAGGGCGGCCTTTGCTGGCACCGCTGTGCAAACAGGATACTGTATGCCGATACGGATCGGTCAACCGTCGTCTATCATGCCAATTATCTGCGCTATTTTGAATACGGCCGCGCCTCCCTCATGCGAGACGCAGCCTTTCCGTACAAGGAGATAGAGGCGAGCGGGTTTATCTATCCCATCATCGACCTGGGGATTCAATTCTATGAACCACTCTATTATGACGATCCCATGTGGATCCATACCCGACCGGCGGAACTGGAACGGGTGAAGCTCCGCTTTGATTATGTGATCACCCATGCTGCATCAGGAGCTCTCGTCTGCAGGGGATTTACAAAGCACTGCGCCCTTAACGCATCGGGGAAGCCCACGGCTGTCGATCCAAAAACGGTCCGGCTTTGGAAAGCATTCCCCGTCTGAAGACGATGATTTGTACAGGAGACTTGAGATGACGCGAGCTGAGATTGAAGCAAAAATCCTTGAGTTTTTCCGGAAGGAGTTTGAGATCGACAATCCCGGGATGGATGACGACCTCAGGGAAGCCCATGGGTTTGACAGTATCGACGCCATCGAATTGCTCCTGGAAATCGAAAACATCCTCGATTCGGAACTCACCCATGAGGAAAAGAAGCGGGCCATGGACATCCGGACCATCAATCAGGTATTGGATTATATTGTGTCCCTGGCGGAGGCGAGGCAAGCAGGCAATAGGGCGGATCAGGCGTCGGCAGTAAAAAGCCGCTGAGAGGCAACAGGAGTTTTATGGGAAGAAGAGTCGTCATTACCGCTTGTTCGGCCATCACGCCCATTGGCCGGTCCAGAGAAGAGATCCTCCATAACTTGAACCATGGGGTCTCCGGGGTCAAGGTCCTCAGGGAGGATGATGTGTTGACCCGCTACATTCACTCCAAGGTCTTTGGAACGGTCGATTATACCATTGCATACGATTTCAAGCGGCAGCATCGGAAGACCATGGGACCGGTGGCCTATTATGCCTGCCAGGTGGCGAAGGAAGTCCTTGAGGCCGCCGGTCTGGATGAGGCCTTTATCACTTCGGGGCGTCTGGGCGTCGCCTTCGGTTCGACCCACGGGAGCCCCACGGTGCAGCGGGGGATTTACAAGACCTTCTTCAGCGGCTCCCGGAACGGGTTTTCATCCATCGGGGCGGTGGATTATCTGAAATCCATGGTCCACACCACCGCCGTGAACATAACCAAGATGTTCGGCATCACCGGCCGCGTCATCTCCTCTTGCACAGCCTGCACGACCAGCAGCCAATCCATCGGCTACGGCTATGAAATGGTCAAATACGGCATGCAGGACGCCATGATCTGCGGCGGGGCCGACGAATACGACACGACCACAGTGGCCGTCTTCGACAATCTCCTCGCCTGTTCCACCGCTTTTAACGAGACGCCCCATCTGACCCCGCGCCCCTTCGACGAAAAGCGGGACGGCCTGGTTGTGGGCGAGGGAGCCGGGGCGGTCCTCCTCGAGGAATACGAACGGGCCCGAAAACGCGGAGCGACCATTTTGGCGGAGGTCATCGGCTTTTCCTGCAACAACAACGGAGGCGATCTGATCCTGCCCAATATCAAGGGCATCGCCGAGACCATGCGGCTCGCCTTGCAGGATGCCCGAATCCCTGCCGACGCAGTGGATTTCATCAGCGCCCACGCGACGGGAACCAGGATGGGCGATGTCATCGAGGCCCAGGCCATCCACGCCGTTTACGGAAACCGTCCTTCCGTTGTCGGCCTCAAGAGCTATATGGGGCATACCATGGGGTCCTGCGGGGCCATTGAAACCATCATCGCGACCTACCTCATGACCGAGGGCTATATCGTACCGACCCTGAATCTGGAAGAGGTGGATGAACGGTGCGCCATGATCCGCCATGTCCAGGCAATAAGAGACTATCCGATGCGGATTGCGGCCATTCAGAATTTTGCCTTCGGCGGCGTGAACACAAGCCTTATCATTAAAAAATGGCAGGGCCATTAAAGACGCATTTTTCGACTTTTTACGAGTTCGTCATTAAGGGCGTTCGTATGCTTTCCATGCCAAGAACACACATGCTTGATGTCATCGTCACGCTCGCCCTCTGGGCCTGGTATATCATGGGCTACCTCATCTTCTTTTCACCCTTCTATCTGTACGCCTACTTCTTTTCAAAACGGAAAGAGGAAGCGTTTCAGCGGTTGAACCATCGTCTCCATCGGCATTTTTTTACCCTGGTGCGCATCCTGATTCCCCGCGCGCGATGGCACATAACGGAAGAGGTTTCCGCCCTTCGCTCATCCATCATCATCGCCAACCACCGCTCCTTTCTCGATCCGATCCTGTTCGTGTCGCTCTATGAAAAACAGAAGACCATTGTTAAAAAAGATTATTTTGGCTATCCTGTATTCGGTTGGATATTGAAGGTCTCCGGGTACATGCCCTCACTCACGAACGGCGGATTTTCGGATGCCATGATGACCCAGATCAAAAACATGGCGGATTATCTGGCAAGCGGCGGCAATCTCTTTATTTTCCCCGAGGGGACAAGAAGCCGCGACGGCCGCATCGGTCCATTCGACAAGGGGGGCTTCCGCATCGCCCGCCTCTGTCGGGCGCCCATCGTGGTCGTGTCCATCAGGAACACGGATAAGCTCTACCCCCCGGACGGCCTGTTATTCAATACGCGCGACGCCTGTGCAATCGAGGTGGAACTGGCCGGGCGACTCACGCCCGATTATGACCGGGATAACATGTCTACGGCCGACCTCATGGAGGAGGCCAGGGCGCTCCTGGAGCGGAAGATGACGCCATGAAGGTTGTGCTCATTTCCATGCCCGATGTGGCGCCCATCATTATTCATGAAATGGCGATCCATATGCCCAACCACGGGATTGCCTGCGTGGGCGGCAATATCGATGAGGGACACCAGGTCTTTCTAATCGATCTCGTCAGAAAAAGACGCAACATTGCCGGCTATCTGAAAAATACCTTGAAGAAAATCAACCCGGATATTGTCGGCCTGTCGGCCATGACGTGGCAATATCCGACCTGTCTAGCCCTGGTCGGTCTCATCAAGGAGATGCTTCCCCACGTGAAGATCGCCGTCGGCGGCTATCACGCCACCCTGATGCATCGGGAAATGGCGGCATCACCCGACGCGAAGGATGTGGATTTCATCGTTCGGGGAGAGGGTGAAGAGACCTTCCGCAGGCTGGTGAACGCCCTCGCCGGAACGGACCGATTGGAGAAGATTCCCTCCCTCTCCTTCCAATCAGCAGGCCGGTGGGTTCACAACGACCCGGGTGCCCTCTGCGATTTGTCCCGCCTGAGGTTGCCCATCCGGGACCGGCGACGCCTGACCGGCGGCTACCACTTCATGTACTCCCGGATCGAGGTGATGGAAACATCCCGGGGCTGCACCCGAAACTGCAATTTCTGCAGCATCCGGCACATGTACGGCCGCTCCTATCGGACATACCCCATGGAGCGGATCATGGCCGACCTGGACGATATCTATTTCAACAGGAAAACGCGCCTTGTCTTCATTGCCGACGACAACATGGTCCTGAATCCGAAATGGGTCATGGCGTTTTGCGAGGCCGTTATCGAAAAAAAATATGCCAACCTGAAGCTGGTCGTCCAGGCCGATTGTCTTTCCATGGCCAACAACGAAGCTATGGTGGAAAAGATGGGCCAGGCGGGATTCCGATCGGTCTTTCTGGGAATTGAAAACGTGTCGCGCCATAATCTCCGGACGATGGAGAAGGCCGATATCGCCGTGGCGGCCAGACAGGCCGTGGATAATTGTCACCGCCACGGCATCATGGTCATCGGCGGCCTCATCTTCGGGTTGCCCGACGACGACGAGGAGGCCGTCCGGAGAAACTATGCGTTTTTAAAAGAACTCAATGTCGACGCCTCCTACTGCCAGATGCTTTCGCCCTTCCCCAAAACGGTCATCCGGGAGCATCTCCTCGACGAGGATCTTGTCACAAACCCGGATCGGTATGAACGGTATAACGGCCTCTGGGCCAACGTGAAAACGCGGCATCTGACGGCGGAACAATTGCAGTATGCCTTCTGGTACCATCGCCAGACGACCCTGGGCTGGTGGACCCCATCGCCCTTCGCGAGAAACCGGAACAGGCTGTGGACCTCCGCCTGGATCTATTTGGTGAAGCCCATAATGAAATCCTTTATGGATAGACAGACCCGGCGTACCGGCTGGGAAAAACGGTACCAGAAGGACCTTCATCGTTTGCGCCTGATGAACCGCTTTGAGGACCTGGCAAAATTTATGGAAAGACCGGCAGCCATGAACCAAAGCCGCCCGGAAGACGGCGGCCGCCATTCGCCATGAAAAACCCTGCCGTCCCAGCGCCGCTGCCTTCCCCCGCGACTCCGTCACCGGTAAAAGAACGGATCCGTCTCCCCCTGACCATTCCCGTTCGACCCTATCTGAGAGATCATCATTTATTCGGAAAAATCGTGTTGCCGGCAGTAGAAATCCTGCAACATCTGGCCGGTTCATTACAGGCTTATCGACCGGAAACGCCGGTGCGTTGTATGCGCCGGGCCTCGTTCGACCGTTTTTTAGGGATTGACGGGCATGCAGCCGTCATCGACGCCTGGCAAGAACTGGAGACCTGTGAAAACGGCCGCCTGACCTCCCGATTGATGAGCACCGACGTGATTCCGGGCGGTGCGATAAAAAGAACGAAGGTCCATGCCGTCGTCGATTTTGCCGTACCGGGAGAGTCAGGCCCGGCGCTTCCCATGGATCTGGCCGCCGCCCTGGACGGCATGGCCTTTGGGATCACCGCACAGGCGTTATACCGGGATCTCGTGCCCTTCGGGCCGGCCTTCCAAAACGTTACGGATACTATCTTTCTAAATGAAAACGGCGCCTTGTGTCACGTCATTGCAGCGAAACATCCAGCATCCGTGGAACCCCTGGGGTCCCCATTCCCTATGGACGGGGCCCTCCACGCCGCCTGCGCCTGGGGACAGCGGTTTCATCATCTGGTGGCCTTCCCGGTAGGATTTGACGAGAGAAGGGTCGTCCATCCCACAGTTCCGGGAGAACTTTACCACGGCACGATTCTTCCCTTGTCCGCCAAAGGAGGCGTTTTGCGCTTCGATATCTGGATTTTCAATGGGGAAGGAGACCTCTGCGAAGAGATTAGCGGCGTTACAATGAAGGATGTTTCCAGGGGTCGCGTCAAGCCCCCCGACTGGGTCCTGAGCAAAGAAGCGATCCCGCTTGCCAATATTCGGGAGCACTGCCGGGCTGCATCCATCATTGAGTTGAATGCCATGGCGCCGTTCGCAGCCCGGGCTCTTTCCCCGCATGAACAGGAGCGCTTTGAACGGATGGGAAAAGTCAGGCGGAAAAGCTATCTGGCGGGTCGCCTCGCACTGAAACACCTGGCGCGGAAACTGGCCCACGGGGACAGGGTGACGCCGGCCGCCGCCATCCATACGATCATGCCCGACGGAACGCAGCCCTGCTGTCCCGTCCCCGGCAACGACTCCCCCGTTTTCTGTTCCCTCTCCCATGATCGGCGCTATGCGATTGCCGTGGCGGATGACGAGGCCATCGGGGTGGATGTGGAACAGATATCCGCAAGAGTTCTGAAGGCCCGGCGCGTCTATATGGGAAAGGAAGAACTGGCCTTGACGGCGGCATCGTCCCTGGGCGAGATAGAGGCATCCATGCGCGTCTGGTCCATCAAGGAGGGAATAGCCAAGATGATGGATCGGCCCCTTGCCGCATCCTGGGCGTCGGTCCAGGTTCAGGCAACAGGCCGGTTCGAAAGCCGCCTGATCGTTGACCGGGTCCCGTATCGGGCCTTTCACGACACGGTCGATGGCCATCTTTTTACGTTGCTGAAAAAAGGAAAGGAAGAATGAAGACAGCCAGCCTGCTTGTCGTGGCCTATCTCGCGGGGTCCGTCAATTTTTCCATCCTCCTCTTTCGCTGGTTGGCGAAAGGCGATCCGAGACAGCACTTCAGCGGCAATGCCGGCGTCACCAATGTCTATCGACAGGCCGGCCGGCTCTGGGCCGCCGTTGTCCTCATTCCGGATCTGGGGCGGGCTCTCCTCGTGGCCTGGACGGCGCTTCAGGTAATGGAGACGGCCTTGGTCCCGTGGGCGGGCCTCGCCTTCGTCCTCGGCAACCGCTTCCCCTGTTTTCATCAGTTTCGCGGCGGCAAAGGCGTGGCAGGTTACCTGGGATTTACGATCCTCATTTCCCCTTTGGCCGCAGGCCTGTCCGCCCTGGCCTGGTTGGTGGTCTATGGCATTGTCCGCATCCCCTTCATCGCCTCTTTTTTCATGATCGCCGTTCTCGCGGGCGGAACCATCATCGCCGGCGATTACCACACTGTGGCAACCAGCGGCGCCGTCGCCACAGCCTTGTTCATTTATTACAATCACAAGCAAAATATCGCCGCGCTCTTCGGAGGGAAGGTCTGACATGAAAAGAATCCCTTCTGTCACACAAATGGGACAATGAAATCTTCAGATAAATCCTCCGCCAGACTACACCGCCGCGATGATGATTCCATCATCCGATGCAAAGGTTATTACCATCGCTGTCAACGTGGATGAGGATGCCCTCGGAGCAGATTCTGTTCACAATCTCGCTTGCCTTTAAGCCGAAATTTTTTCCTCTGCATTGTTCCAATAGATGATGCTATCGCGATCAACGAAATATAGACCGTGATGGAGGTTGTCAATAATGCCGGCATAGGAATCATTATCTGATGCCATCAGGCTTTCCTCGCTTTCTGTTGTTTTCCCGTTCGCAGCATCCCCTCGATTTCCGCCCGCTCATATTTTCCCGCCGGCGTCATCGGAATATCGTTGACAACGACCATATGTCTGGGGATGGCATAGGCCTCGGAGACCTTGGCCAGACGCCGCTTCACTTGAGGTGCATCGAGGTCGGTTGCCACCAGGGCGGCCAGTTCGTTCTGCCTCCCCCTTCCCACAGGGATGGAAACCACCACGGCGTCGCGGACGCCCGGTATCTGTTTCAGCTTGGCCTGGACGGCGGACATGTCCACCCGTTTTCCGCCGATCTTGACAATATCGTCCGCCCTGCCGCGAAGAATGAACCGGTGATCGCCGTCCGGATCGACGCAGTCGGCGGTCATGAAAAAGCCGTCGTCGCCCCGAGGTAAGGTGGGGGATAGAAAGATCGAGGAGACGCACAATTTCCCCTCCCGGATCTTCCATGCGACAGGATCCATGGGATGCCATGATTCGCCGTCCGGGAAGCGGCGTCTCGTGGCGATCCCGCCCGTTTCCGTCGAACCGTAGACCTCCACCACATCCAGCCCTGTTCTCTCGCGAAAAGACAGGGCATCCTCCTGAGCCAACATTCCCGCCGAGGATAAGGCCATCCTGAGTTCGTAGCGCTTGAGGGCGTCCGTATTGAGAACCCGGTAATGGACAGGTACACTGACCAGGATGGTGGCCCGGTAATCCTGGGCCGCCTTGAGAATTTCCCGGGGAAAGGCATAAATCCCCTTCAGGACGCGGGCCGAGCTGACGAAGGGTACCAGGACGGAAAAAAGCAGGCCGTAGATGTGGTTGGGCGGCACGGTGGACAGGAAGACGTCGTCACGGGAAATGCCCAGCGCTGCGGCCTGATACCGGGCCTCGGCGAACATATTCCGGGGTGTTTTGGCCCACACTTTCGGCGTACCCGTCGATCCGCCCGTAAAGAGGATGAGGAAGGTTTCGTCAGGGTCACAGACGGTAAGGGGAACCGTAATATCCGCAGGGAACATCCCCGGGACGATCATCTGCGGACCGGCGGGATAATCAAGGCCGTCGGTGCTATCCGCGAGAAAAAACGCCGGTGACCGGGCGTCGTAAACTTCCGCGAGGGCCTGCCGCGAAAAGGCATAGGGGAGAATGAGGCGTGGCCCGCCTGCCAGCGAGGCGATGAGGGCTGCCATGATGAGGGTCTTGTCATGCGTGCAGAGACAAAGCCATGGCCGCTCCGCCTTCGCAGCGCCGGCGAGAAGATAAAGGCCGCCCGCCAGGCGGTAGAGCTCTGCGTAGGTGCAACCGCCGATGATAAAATCCCTGGCAGGTTCCGCGGGCGGGGAAAGGAGTGTCCCATACCCATCCCGAGCGGCCATGTCACTTTTCCATGCTGTAGTCATAGCGATAATTCACCTTGACAGCCTTCATCATTTCACCTTATGTATGCCGCCTCGTAGCATGATTTGCCGGTTTTGAACATATAAATGCCCACACGGTACGCCGGAGAATAATTCCTTTCCGGAACGGGCCATGAAGAGAAAAAACCTATGGACATAGAGGCCCTCATACCCCATCGGGACAGGATGAAACTGATCGATTGCATCCTGGATCTGAATGATGAAAAGTCCGTCACCTCGGCGCGGGTCTCCGATCGCTGGCCCCTGCATAGCGAAGCCTATGTCGATCCTCTGGTTCTCATCGAGGTGGTGGCCCAAACGGCAGCGGTCCATATCTGCGGCAGAAAGAAAAGCGGCAAGACCGTCGACCGGCGGGGATGGATGGTGGGGATAAAAAACGCAGATTTTTTTTGGGACCGGATCCCTGTCGATACACTCCTCACCACAACGGTGAAAAACATGTATCATATGGAAAATTATAATGTCCTCGAGGGAGAGGTCAAGGCTGGACCGGATCTTTTATGTCGCGTCCAGAGACAGGTTTTTCGCGAATCCGACGAAGAGGCAAAATGATGACAAGGAGCTTCAGTATTTCGCGCCTTGCATCCGTGCAGTTTTGAACAGCCCGGGAAACGATGCAATGACGACG
>JAUSOK010000113.1 GCA_030656035.1 Syntrophales bacterium | reverse complement strand
CCGGGTCGGAGGAGTGGTATAGATCTTCCCGCTAAACCCCTTCTGCACCATGCGCGGCAGCAGGCCGGAATGGTCGATATGGGCGTGGGTAATCAGAAAAAAATCGATCCGGTCGGGCTCATAGATATCCACATCCCAGTTACGCTTTTCAATTTCCGCATTGCCCTGGTGCATGCCGCAGTCCACGGCAAAGCGATGGCCGCCGGTTTCGATGATAAAGCACGAGCCCGTAACTGTGCGCGCCGCACCCATAAACTTGATTTTCATCGGTTCTATCTACCTTCCCGCTGTATTTTTCGAAAGCGCCGGAGATGACCAAGGTCGCTGTGAAACACTGCCCCCGCCCGGGTTTTTGGATAAAAGCCGCCGACGGTCGAAATGCCCACAGTGGCGCCCTTTTGCTGAAATCACCATGGCGTGTCACGGCATGGTGCGCCGTCAATAAGACACAGAAGGGCTTTTGTGTCAATGGGTTTGTGGCAGGACGGTCAATGGGTTTGTGGCAGGACGAAAGAACAGGCGCGGGAACGTTCACGACGCAATCCGGAAGCGGCTCCGGTTGAAAAAGGTGCTTGTCAGACAGGCGGAATATTGCTAAGAAAGGCAAACGTTCTGAAAGGATTGACCATGGGCGAAGGCATCTCCGATTATACGAAATTCTGCGTGGATCTGCGGCGACAGATGTGGATGGCCGGCGTGGAGACGGAACTGCGGCGGCTGATCTGGCAGATCGCCGTGACCGGAAAGTATATTTTCGCGAAGATTCACGAATCAAACAGAAAACTGGCCGGTTTCAAGAATATATTCGGGGAAGAGCAACTGGCCCTGGACAAGAGCTCCGACCAGATTCTTAAAAACCAGTTGCAGTTCTCCGGTTTTGTCCGGGAATACGCCTCGGAGGAACAGGATACCGTAGTCCGGATCGGAAGCGGCACGGAAAAATATTTTGTCACGGCGGACCCGCTGGACGGCTCATCGCTCGTGGATACCAATCTGGCGATCGGAACCATTATCGGCATCCACAACGGATCGATGATGGGGGTGGGTAAACAAACCATGGTGGCCGCCCTTTACATCACCTACGGCCCCCTGATTACGATGGTCTATTCGGCGGGCAAGGGCGCCCACGAATTCGTCCTGAACCGGGAAGGCGAATATGTGCTCTCTCAGGAAAACATACGACTGAAGGACAGGGGCGACATCTACAGCGTGGGAGGCCTGCGGAAAGACTGGACGCCGGAACATCTGCGTTTTGTCGAATTCCTCGAGGAGCAGGGGTACAAGCTGCGCTACAGCGGCGGATTCGTGCCGGATATCAACCAGATCCTGATCAAAAACGGTGGAATATTCACCTACCCGGCCCTGAAAAAGAGCCCCGCGGGCAAGCTCCGCCTGCTGTTCGAACTGCAACCCATGGCCTTCCTGATCGAACAGGCGGGCGGCATCGCCACCGACGGCAAGACGGACATCCTTGATATCCCGGTGGAAGACATCGGCCAGCGCAGCCCCATCTACATCGGCAGCCGGTTCGAAGTGGAAAAGGCAAAGGCGTTTCTGAGAGCGTCTTAAGAACTCAACGGGTCAACAAAAACAAAACGAGGTCGGCTGGATTTACTTGTTGGACGCTATTCTTTCCAATCTTCGAGTTTCAGGTTTTTAATTCTTATAAATTCGTTTGTATTATTGGTTACAAGAATGAGATTGCGCGCAACCGCCTGAGCTGCGATGAGCATATC
>JAUSOK010000110.1 GCA_030656035.1 Syntrophales bacterium | reverse complement strand
AGTCTCATCCAAGCCGCTAAAGCCAAGGCCAGAGGATATCGTACAATGAAAAACCTGATCACGATGATTTACCTCATCGGCGGTAAACTCCAATTCAGGTTACCCACATGAAACAGCGAGGAACCGAAAATTCTATTTTGTGATAGTCTTTCAAACTTGACAGTCCGCGCTCTTTCAATGTAAGCAAGTCCAATGAATTTGACCGGATTGATTCCAAAATGCTTTTTCATCTCTATGTGAGGTTGGATTATGAACGACATCAGTGAAGCCGATTTAAAGCGCCTTTATCTGTTTAGATCGGTCAACCTCGAATCCATTCAGGGGGTCCTGGATGCCTGCACTTTGCGTCTGGCGTCGTCGGGCGAGGTGATCATCCATGCCGGCAGTCCGAATCGGTACATCTATCTGCTCCTTGATGGTCATCTGCGCATCCATCCTCATGGCCTCAGCGAGGAACCGGTTGTCGTCCTGGGTCCGGGTGAAATGGTCGGCGAGATGTCCGTGATTGATCAGCAACCGGTGTCCGCCAATGTTGTGGCCGCTGAACCCTGCCGAATCATGGTCATGGAAGAAGATATCCTCTGGTCGCTGATTCAATCCTCCCATGACGCTGCACGAAATCTTCTTTTCATCCTGACCAGTCGTCTCCGCCATGCGGATCAGTTGATTACGGGCGATGTGCCGCCGGGGGAAGAATTTGATCATTACGGGAGCGTGGACGCCCTGACGGGATTGCGGGGCCGCAAATGGCTGGACCATGTGATGCAACGCCAGTTTTTGCGTTCCATGACCTGCGGGGAACCGCTGTCCATGATCCTGATCGATGTCGATCATTTCAAGGCTTTTAACAACAAGCATGGTCATGCCTATGGGGATCGCGTGCTCTATGCCATTGCGCAGAACTTGAGCAATCGCTTGCGCCCCACCGATATTATCGCCCGCTACGGCAGCGACGAATTTGTTATTTTGTTGCCCAGCTTCTCAATCAGCGCGGCCCGAGAGGTCGCAGAACGCTTGCACCGGGAGGTCGTGAAGGCCGTTCCCATGATGCCCGACGGGAAGAGCGTCCCCCATCCCACCCTGTCCATTGGCTTGGCGGAAATCGGCACGGGGCAGTTGCCGGAAAGGCTCTTGACCGCCGCACATGCCGCCCTGGATTGCGCTAAAAAAAGCGGCGGAGACTGCATTGTCGGATAAGACTGCTGCAGCGCCGCTTGCCGCACCCCGAGCGCAGGACCAGGTTGCACGCGTCGTCTACCATTCATGCATAGGATCAACCTGCTGAGTTTTCTTTGAGCTTCGATGATGCAATCTGTGCTTCTTATCCATCCGCCGCTTGTCAAGCCCAGCGAGCCGCCGGCCGGCTTGGCCAGGTTGGCCGGGGCGTTGAAGCGCCATGACGTTGCCTGCACAATTGTGGACGCCAATCTGGAGGGGCTGATCTATTTAATGAACGGCCGGGCTGCCGGCCAAGGGAAAGACACAGGCAATTCGGGCGATACCTGGACAAGGCGGGCCTGCCGCCAGCTTGAAGTAAACCTGCGCTTTTTGAGAAGTCGCAACGGCTATAAAGACGTGGATCGCTATAAAAGGGCGGTGCTGGATATAAACCGGGTTCTGGCCACGTCAGTCTCTGCTGACGCTTTTCGCCTGAGTCTCTCTGACTATGAGGATCGGTGCCGTTCTCCCGTTCGTAGCCTGGATCTGATCCGGGCTGCGGAAACACCGGCGGAAAATCCCTTTCATGCGTATTTTAATCCACGCTTCACAGCTCTGCTTGAAAAGGAGCAGCCCACCTGGATCGGATTTTCTCTGAATTATCTGAGTCAGGCCCTTTGCTGTTTTGCCATGATCGGCTTCCTGAGGCGGATCCTGCCTGCCGTAAAAATCGTTCTGGGCGGCGGATTGGCGACATCCTGGATGCAGCGACCGGACTGGCGGAATCCGTTTAAGGGTCTCATCGATGAATTGATTGCCGGACCCGGCGAAGCGCCGCTGCTTGCGCTTTTGGGGATCGCCCCTGGCGCTGGATCGGCGATGCCGGATTACAGCGCCTTTCCTTTAGCGGATTATCTGTCGCCGGGATTTATCCTGCCCTTCAGCGCCTCCTGGGGATGTTACTGGCGTCGTTGCGCCTTATGTCCTTAGAAGGCCGTAGCCAATGCTTACAGTCCGGTTCCGGATGACCAGGTCGTCAATGAGCTGTTGCAATGGACTGCCTTACGATCCTGAAGCGCACCCGAAGACCGGGACACTGCATGCGCGAAGCCTGCCGCTGCGGGCATAGCAGTGTCTCACGCAACAGAGCCC
>JAUSOK010000056.1 GCA_030656035.1 Syntrophales bacterium | reverse complement strand
GGCGTATCCCTGGTCGGTGCGCAGGATCCGCTCATAGTCGTCCCGACGCGTTGATTTGGCCGTGGAATCTGCCAGAACTCTGGCGGCAAGACAACGCTTGGCCCATTTGAGCAGGTCCTTGTCTGTGGCCAACTGAAACTTGTCGTCTTTCGGCTCCAAAAGAAGGATCAGGTTGCGGTTGTCCACTCCGAAATAGAGCAGATGACGCTCTTCCTGAGTCAGCCTACGTCCGGTCAATACATAGCGGGGGCGGGACTTATCTAACTGCTTCAGGACTTCCTGGGCCTGTTCAACGGACGTGAAAACCGTCGTGCTTGCCGTTTCCCTGAAGATTTCCGATTTCAGGATATCGTATAGTTTCTCTCGCGCCTGTTCGTCGGAATAGGAAAGGGATTTGAACTCCACTTTGGCTTCGGCGTTTTCCTCCAGGTCAAAATAATAACGTCCCTCCTGATGATGGAAATAGGAGGCGTATTTCTGGAATCCCATGAGCGTTTGTTCAAAATCGTTGATATCCGCCGACGGCGACAAGAGATCGAGGATCAGCTCTTCACGGGACGCACCCCGGCTGCTTCCCCGCTCTGTCAGGGTGTGTAGGAGCACCGACGCAGCGAGTTTCCGGGCGAGAGGCGTCCGGGTTTTCAAATCTTCCATGTTTTCCTTGGCACGGTTGATGAGATCGCCGCTTGGGTCCAGGTCCTTGAGCATGATGGTGTTCGCCTTGTCGTCAAGGGCCGCGTTGCCCGGCGTGATAAGATCGTGTGCGTTGTGGGTGAGTCGCACCATGTTGCCGAGAAACGATAAGGCGCCGCGCACGTTCTGAAAGCCGCCCCGTGCGGGAACCCGGGTGAGAATCAGGTTCATGAGAGCAGGAGAAAACGGATAGGTATCGAAAAACCTGCCCTTGTACTCTTCCATATCCAGAGCGGGAACATGCTTCTGCCAGAGCTGAACGTAGCTCTCTATGCAGGGAGATACGACACTCTTGTCGAAATCCCGGAAGTTTTCAAACAGCCGATGCAGGATGATGTTGCTCTGATCCCGGGTGTTGTCGAATTGGA
>JAUSOK010000107.1 GCA_030656035.1 Syntrophales bacterium | reverse complement strand
TAGTGGTTGAAAGACACCGTCACATTTCCGCGCCCGTCGAGGAAATTCGAGCCGAGCGTCAGGTCAACGGATTGGGTGAGCGCATCGCCGTGCCTGTCGCCTCCGATCTGGCCGCGAAGCTCCATTCCCTCGAAATCGTCGCGCAGGATGAAATTCGTTACGCCCGCGATCGCGTCGGAGCCATAGACGGCTGATGACCCGCCGGTGACGATCTCGACGCGCTCGACCAGCGCCGAGGGGATGGTGTTGATGTCGGTGAATTGGTTTTCGCTGAAGTAGATGTAGCGGCGGCCATTGACCAGGACCAGGTTCCGGTTGGACCCGAGGCCGCGCAGATCGAGCTGTGCGGCGCCGGTTCCAGGGTTGTTTGATCGGGAGGTCTGCGCGCCGATGAACTGGGGCTGCGCGTTCAGCAGATTTTCCAGGTTGGCCGCGCCGGACAGTTGGATTTCCTGCGCGGACAGCGTCGCCAACGGCGCGGTCAAGGTTGACGGTTGCCGGGCGATGCGCGAGCCGGTGACAATGACCTCCCCGATCTCCTCGGCCTCTTCCTGCCCTTGCCCGGCGGGTTGTGGCTGGCTTGTCTGGGCGTATGCCGCATGCCCGCCGCACACGGCAGCCGCCAACGCAAACCCGAAAGTCACATTCCGTCTCATGACGCCTGCCCCCAACAGCCCGTAGCTCTGTGTTTATCGACGTTAGCGCGTGGATGTGGCGGCGTGATCACGCTTTGATGTCGTTGCAACTTTTGCAGAGGTCGGGATGCGGTCGGGAAAAAATTCTTCGACGTCGATATTCCCTGCGGCGGATAGGCTGAGCGCCGTCGAGGGCGCCGCGTACTTCGCCGATCTTTGGCCCAAATTGCCCATCTACAGCGTGTTGGCGTTGGCGGAGGCGAGAGACGCCACAGGCAGAGTTCACCGTACCAGCCAACTCGCATTGAACATGCTTCGGGAGGAGGGTTTCGACTATCTGGAACAGCACGCCGACGATCAAAGGATTCGCCAGCTCGCGAGTTTCGTCTTCGTTGCCGAAGTTGGTATAAATAAGCACACTCGCCTGCGGTCGCGTCGGTGGACTTGATGATCGCTTATCGCGCGTGACTCACCGCAAAACGGTGTCGAGGAATTCGGCAACGGCGTCCTGCCGAGGCGACGTCAGCCTTTCGGGACCGCCATGACCGGCGGCGGAGAGATTGCGGCGAATCGCACAGCGCCCGGCGCCGTCCATGGCGGATTTCAGGAGATCGCTCTGGCCCATCGGCACCGTGCAATCCAGC
>JAUSOK010000102.1 GCA_030656035.1 Syntrophales bacterium | reverse complement strand
GGTCTCTATCATCCGCACCCTGCCACAGATCAAGGACCATCGCCTTTTTCAGTTGAAGCTCGAAGACGGTACAACCTGGGAAAGTTTCGGTCATCAGCCGGGGCAGTTTGTCGAGGTGTCCATTTTCGGGAAGGGTGAGGCGCCCATCAGCATCTCCTCGCCGCCGACGAGGCCGGATACCCTCGAATTGTGCGTGCGCCGTGCAGGCGCCGTGACCAACGCCCTTTTCGAGATGGGAAAAGGTTCGACCGTCCACATCCGGGGTCCCTACGGCCGCGGATTTCCGCTGGAGCAACTGAGGGGACGAAAGCTTCTGCTGATTGCCGGAGGCCTGGGACTCGCCCCGTTGCGTTCTCTGCTTTTGTATGCACTCGATAAAAGAGATGAATTTGATGAAATCATCCTGATGTATGGGACAAACAATCCCGACAACGTCTTGTTCAAATATGAGCTAGTTGGATTTTTCGACCGGAATGATATCCAATACTTTTACAGCGTGGACCGGGATGACGAGGGGATCTGGAAACAGTATGTCGGCGTGGTGACTGGTCTCTTCGATCGGACCTCCCTGACGCCGGAGGATACGTATGCCGTCATGTGCGGTCCCCCGATCATGTACCGCTTTGTCCTCCAGAAACTGCTGAGCCTGGGGTTTGCCAAGGACCACATCTACCTGTCCCTGGAGAGGATGATGAAGTGCGGCGTCGGGAAGTGCGGTCACTGCACCCTCGGCGACAAGTACTGCTGCATCGACGGTCCCGTTTTCCCCTTCACGGAGATTGAAAACATAAAGGAGGCAATCTGACCATGACCCGAACACGGACGGTATGTCCCTTCTGCGGCTGCGGCTGCAGTTTCTATCTGGTATCCGAAGGCGACAGGGTGAAGGGGATCGAGCCCAGTCCCCAGAACCCCGTGAACAGAGGAATGCTATGCGTTAAGGGGTGGACCGCCTATGAATTCATCCACTCGCCCGACCGGCTCACCGTTCCCCTCGTGCGGAAGCAGGGGGCCCTGGTCGAGAGCACCTGGGATGAGGCGTTGAAGATCGTTTCCACCCGGTTGAACGACATCCGGACGAAATCCGGTTCCAGCGCACTGGCCTTTCTGAGTTCCGCGAAGGTGACCAATGAGGAAAACTTCCTTTTCATGAAGATGGCGCGGGCGGCGTTCGGCACCAACAATGTCGATCACTGCGCCCGGCTCTGACACAGTGCAACGGTGGTCGGTCTGGCCGCCGCATTCGGTTCGGGAGCGATGACCAATTCCATCGGGGAGTTTGAGGACGCGGATCTGTTCCTGGTGACCGGTTCCAACACCACGGCGCAGCATCCTCTCATTGGATCGCGGATGATCAATGCCGTGGAGAAGGGTGCGAAGCTGCTCCTCATCGATCCGCGGGAGATCCCGCTGGCCCGGTTTGCCGGGCTGCATCTGAGGCAGAATATCGGGACTGATGTCGCCGTTCTGAACGGGATGATGAACATCATCATCGAAGAGGGCCTCTTGGATCGGGAGTATGTGGAAAACCGGACGGAGGGATTCGAGGCGCTCAAGGCCCTCGTCGGCAGTTACAGCCCCCGGGTCGTGGAAAAGATTTCCGGGATCGACCGCCATGATCTTGAGAAGGCGGCCCGGATGTACGCCGCGGCCGACAAGGCGATGATCGTCTACGCGATGGGCATCACCCAGCACACGACGGGGACGGACAACGTCAAATCCTGCGCAAACCTCGCCATGCTGACCGGTCATGTCGGAAGGCCTTCCACGGGGGTCAACCCGCTACGGGGGCAGAACAACGTCCAGGGCGCCTGCGACATGGGCGCCCTTCCCAACGTCTTTTCCGGTTATCAATCGGTGGCGGATGCGGCCGCGAGGAAGAAGTTCGAGGATGCCTGGGGGGTTTCGGGGCTCGACGACAAGCCCGGTCTGACGATCGGGGCGATGATGACGGCGGCGCTCCGGGGGGAGGTCCGGGCCCTTTACGTCATGGGGGAAAACCCGATGATGAGCGATCCCGACAGCTCGCATATCGAACAGGCGCTCTCCAGTCTCGACTTTCTGGTGGTCCAGGATATTTTTCTTTCCGAGACCGCGGCGAAGGCGGATGTCGTTCTGCCCGCGGCTTCGTTTGCCGAGCGGGACGGCACGTACACCAACACGGAGAGGCGGGTCCAACTCTCGCGGAAGGCCGTCTCTCCCCCCGGTCTGGCCCGGCCGGACTGGAAGATCATCTGCGAGGTGAGCCGCCTTTCCGGCTACCCCATGGATTACGGCTCCACCGCCGATATCATGAAGGAGATCAATCTGCTGACGCCTTCTTACACGGGGATCACCTATCCCCGGCTCGAAACCTCCCACGGCCTGCAATGGCCCTGCCCCAACGAAGAGCATCCGGGCACGGCTTATCTGCACCGGGACCGGTTCTCCAAAGGCAGGGGGACGTTTCTCCCCTGCGACTTCCGGCCGCTCGCCGAGCCGCCCGATGAGGAGTATGACTTCCTGCTGACGACCGGGCGCATCTATTTCCATTTCCACACCGGCACCATGACCCGGCGGATCAGCACGCTGGCGAGGGAGGCCCCCGAAGCCAAAATCGAGATCCATCCCGAGGATGCGAAGCAGCTGGGCATCCGGAACAACGACATGGTCGAGATCGCGTCACGTCGGGGTTCCGCAAAAGCACGGGCGGAAGTGACGACATGTGTGCCGAAGAAAGTCGTCTTTTCCACGTTCCACTTCCACGAATTCCCGATCAATGCCCTGACCAACCCGGCATTGGATCCTTCGGCAAAGATCCCCGAATACAAGGGGTGCGCCGTAAAAGTGAGGAGATGCGCATGAAAAAACTGGCCAAGAGCGAACTCAAGAACCTCCTGAAACATTGGGCCGGAGAATATCGCGTCCTGGCGCCGACCCTGGGAACCCAGGGAGACTGCCTGCTAGATACCTTTGACGAGGATTCCTTCACCCTGGATTACAAAAAAACCCCGCTACCGCCGAAGTCCGCCTTCTTCCCGCAGAGCGAGGCGATCTTTGCAGTGGAAAAAGGCGAATACCGTGAGGTTATTTCGGCAAAGAAGACTCTGCTGTTCGGGATTCGTTCCTGCGACATGATGGGGATCCTCCAGTCCGCGAGTTTCATGACCCGGGACCGGCTGGACGTCTATTCTGAAGCGAAGCGCGACGCGGCCACAACCGTGGTCCTGGCCTGCCCCGGCCCGCAGAACGAGACCTGTTTCTGCACCACGATGCAGAGCGGTCCCGTGGCCAGAAAAGGTTTCGATCTGCAGTTCTTTGACGCCGGGGAGTTTTTCATCATCCAGATCGGCAGCGGGAAGGGCGAAGCGGCACTGTCCTCGTTTCCCCTGGTGGATCTGGATGACGACCTGGCCGACGAGAAGGTCGAAGCCTTCCGGCAGAGGTCCGTCGGGGCAATCGCCCGGGTGGATTCCGTCCCGGAGGCCATGAACCGGCTGAAGGACCGCACCGCCGACGAGGGGGTGTGGGAGCACCTCGGACAGAAATGCATCCAGTGCGGCGGTTGTACGTTCGTCTGTCCCACATGCACCTGTTTCAACGTCTGCGATCATCCGTCCGGTCCCGGGCAGGGGCTTCGCGAAAGGTCCTGGGATGCGTGTCTTTTCGGCGGATTCACCCGCGAGGCGTCCGGTCACAATCCAAGATCCACCCAGGCCTTGCGGCTGAAGAGACGTCATGAACACAAGCTTCTCGACTACCATGAAACGGACATTCAGGGAGGTCTGTGCGGATGCACGGGCTGCGGACGCTGTTCCGACTTCTGCCCCGTTCATATCGGAACGCTGGAAGTCGCCAGGGCGATCGCCGAATCGGATAACCATGCGAAAGATTGAATTGAACTATCGGAGGCCGCAATGTCGAAGAAAAGGATACTGATTGTCGATGACGACCAAGACTATGGCGATGCGCTGAGGATCGTGCTGGAAAACAACGGCTATGAGGTGAATCATGTTCTGAACATCCGCGACGGGCAAAAGGCCCTGGAGGGAGAAAGACCGAACCTGATCATCCTGGACGTCATGATGGACCGGCATACCGACGGGTTTGATCTGTGCTACAACCTCAAACATGACGAGGCCTGCCGAACCATACCCATCATGATGGTCACCGCGGTGACGGAGAAGACGGGTTTCAAATTCTCTCCGGAAACGGACGGGGAATATCTCGAGGCGGACGCCTATGTCGCCAAACCTATCCCCGTTGCGGAACTGCTTTCCCGGGTGAACAAGATGATCGGCGGAGCCGGTTCATGATGCCGGCATGACCGGGGCCTTATCCCGCAGGCTTCCTGATTGCGACAAAAATCTGTTGATCATTTTACCCCTCTGATGATATCATACCTGTGACGCCGACCGATGACGTCTGTCCCGGAATCCCCCGCCCGTCGGGCGGAGCGGTTCGCATGCAACTCAACTTTGCGGGGCCTTTCCGATGAGAATCGACCCAGAACGGATCAATCCGCTGTCGAAGCTGAATCTGCAGACCCGCCTGATCGTGGGTTTCCTGATCGCAACCTGCCTTACCGGCCTTGTGGCCGCCCTGGTCGGGATATGGACGATCAACAAAAGCACGATGGGCGAAGTCCAGAACCGGGTGCGCCAGGACATCAATACGGCAAAACTGATCTATAACCATACCCTGGAGAGAATGGTTTCTCTAATCCAATTTTCTGTGGAAGGATCGGATCTGTATGAAGCCCTGGGCGACGGAAAAAAGCAAAGACTGGAAAAGCTCAATGGCCTGATCCGGCATGTTCAGATGATACAGACGTCCGGGGAACACCCGCTCCTCGATATGCTTTCCGTCGTCGATATGAATGGTAAAGTCCTCTATCGGGCCGCCAATCCGAAGATCAACGGGGATGACATGCTTTGGGACCCCGTGGTCCGAAAATGCATCGAAACCAGGGTGCCGCAGGCATCGACCGAACTCATCCCCATTGATAAGATCGTCCTTGAAAACCCGTTGCTTGCCGAGCGGGCGGCCATCGAAATCGTCAAGACAGCAAAGTCTTTTGATCTGGAAGAAACAAAACTCTCGGAAGGGATGGTCATGCGGGCCGCCTATCCGATCATGGACAAGAAACAAAAACTGCTCGGCGTCCTGATCGGGGGCGTTCTCCTCAGCAGGGACCACTCCATCGTGGACAAGATCAGGGAAACCATCTACCATGATGAGAAATACCAGGGTTGTCAGCGGCGGTGTGAAAATGCCCTAAATCTGGCGGTTTGAAGATGTAGTCCTCAAA
>JAUSOK010000100.1 GCA_030656035.1 Syntrophales bacterium | reverse complement strand
TGCCTTTATCACAGGCATGTAGGGCTGCAAATACCAAGTCAACACCACAAACATCCCTGTGAATTCATTAACTTCGGTTTGTAATGTGCGCTGTCTTTTTGAATGCGTTAATGCATTCATTGACTGATCCTGGAAAGTATGCAACATCTGGAGCCGCCGGTAAAGGCGGCATTATGGGCGAGAACACTTCAATGAGGAGGAGATTATGAGAGCAGGAATCCGATGCAAGTTTGTGGCTGTTGTTTTGTTGACGACGTTTGCACTGATGGTGACCGGAGTATGCGCCTTCGCGGCATCAAAACCGGTACCGGAAGGAATCAAGAAGGATCTGAAGGCGGTTTTGGCGAAACTGGAAAAGGAATGCCCTGAGGGACATGTGTTCATCGAAAAGATGAAAAAGGCGGGGGCCTCCTATTTTCAGGAGCTTACAGCGCCGACGGCCAAGGCTCAATCCTACACGGATGCGGAAATACAGCGCATGATGGTCGGGGTCTACCACTTCGATATGTCCTACGCGATGGTTTTCGGGAAGAACAAGGAGAGTCTGAAGGCGGGAGAGGCGATCGACGTGCTCTTAACGAAACTCGGCTATAACGACCCCAAGATCGTCGCTCAGTATAAAAAAGCCATGAAGGGGATAGACGGCCCCAACGTGAAGCAGGTGCTCAAGGATCTCGACAAGGCCATTGACGCTGCCCTTCCCAAGATGATCAATACCCAGGAAGGTCTCGATGTGCCTGTGGACGCCGCTTATGGCTGGATTATCGAGGCTTTGTACCTGGTAACCGAAACGGTTGCCCAGAAAAACTACGACCCCAAATTCCTTGTCCTGCTCAATGAACAGAAAAAATCAATCAAAATGGTCATCGACACCCTGAACGTTTTCAAGAATAATAAGGAACTGGCGGCGATCGTCGAGCGTAACGAACGGCTGCCCCTGCTTCAGGATATCTCAAAGAGGTTGAAGGACCCCAAGAAGATGGGCAAGGAAGACGTGGAGGCCATCCGAACCATGGTGGCCAAGGCCCGTGCCGAAATCGTAAAATAGAAGACTTTTCACGCCTTTCCCGGGGCGAAGGGTTTCCCCGAGTCCCGGGAAAGGCGATTTTCCGTTCAACAGGTC
>JAUSOK010000096.1 GCA_030656035.1 Syntrophales bacterium | reverse complement strand
CCAGGACATGGACTTCTTCAAGGCTGGAAACTTCCATCCCAGGCAGGACGGTGATCGGTCTTCCCTTTGCAAGGGTGAGAACATACTCCACATTTTCCGATGCATGGTGATCGCAGACGGCGATCACATCGAGTTTTTCGGCTATCGATTTTTCAATGAGCGCGCTGGGATACATATCCAGGTCAGCACAGGGTGAAAGGCAGGTATGGATGTGAAGATCACAACGAAACGCCCTGAGCATGACATTTTTCCCGTAAACCTATAAAAAAAAGACCATGTCTCCCATGGTCTTTTAAGGGTTTTGAGCGGTGATTTCTTTTTTCCCTTTGATGATATTATAAATTCTCCCGGCGATCTCGAATCCGGACAGGCCCGTACCCAAAAGGGGGATATTTTCTTTCAGGGCTTTTTCCAGGGTGTCATTCGCCGGATCAGCCCCATGCACGAGAATGACGCCGGCATGATCTTTCAGACTGGCGACCGCAATGATATTCTGATGGACCTGACGGGTCATCCAGATGTCGCCTTCCTTGCTGTTGGCCATCACATCGCTGAGCAGATCGCCCGTATAACCATCGAGCACCTCCGTCTTCAGTTTATCAAACCCGGAAAATACCTTTAGATCAAGACATTTTACGATTGTTTCCAGATCCACTGCAGCCGTTTGTCCTTTCCACGCACGATTGGTCAGGCGCCATTCTCGATAAGGATGATCATTTTCAGGTGTGTTCCTATTCCGATCTCTGAGGTGATCTGAAACTGATCGGAAAATTTTTTGATATTACACAGGCCCATGCCGGCGCCGAATCCCATTTCCCTGATTTTTGCGTCGGCGGTCGAATATCCTTCCTGCATGGCCAGCTCGATGTCCGGGATGCCATGGCCTTCGTCAATGGTTTCAATCTTTACCCGTTGGGGGGTTATGGAAATATTTATCGTTCCTTTCCGGGCGTAGGAAACGATATTGATTTCCGACTCATAAGCAACCAGAGCGGCTTTTCTGACCACATCCGTCTGGAGCCCCAGTTTCTTCAAAATGACCTTGATCTGACTGGCGACCTTTCCTGCCTCGTCGAAATTACCGCCTTGGACGGTATAGCTGCTTTCAAAAATCGGCTTCTCATGGACGTCCAAAACTGTTATCAACCCTTTCTATGCAACCTCTCATGCCTTTCTCATACAAACGGCCGATTGTTTCAAAGAGGATGAGTCTTGTGGACAGAACGGGTATTTTGATCTCTTTGGCCAGTTGAATGGCTTCCGGGACCGGTCTCTTCCCCCGAACCATGATGATGGCGGCAATGTCCAGGATGTCGGCTGTCCGGACAACCTGAGGATTTGTCAGACCCGTCAGTAACAGGCTCCCTGGTTTGGCAAACGCCAGAACGTCACTCATCAAATCAGCGCCGAAGCCGGTTTTTACCTCCATTTCGAGCTGATCATGCCCAGCCAGAACTTCGGCATCCAGTAGCTCTGCTACGTCGTTCAGGGTCACGTTGATCTCCTTTTCGGAAAGTTGTTCTCTGGCGGCTTATTCCAGATCACTATTCCAAAAAACGGCCGCCGGGATCCGCTTTTGCCCTTACGCTAAAAAGATTAAAGAGGTTTATGATGCCGCTGTGATTGACGCAGACCCGGTTATCACAAGCGGGTGTCCCTGTCAATCATTTTATCCGCCTGTCCGGTGGGTTAAACAGACGGGAGGCCGGTCCGGGATGATTATCGCGATGGAGGCCTCTGGTCCGCCCGTCCGGGCGACTTGACGCAATCGTCAGAAAAAAACTTTGCGTAGCGACGACATTTACGTTAAAAACAAATCAAGGACCAGTTGCCCGGGATTGCCCATGGATAATTTGATTGACGAATATATGAATTATCTCCTGATTGAAAAGGGATGTTCGCCCCATACCATCGAGGCCTATAGCCGTGATCTGGGAGGGTTCATCGGGCATATCCGCGCAGGAGGACTTTCCCGCTTTCAGGAGGTTGCGCCGGAAGTCGTCCTTTCCTATCTCGCCGCACAGCGGGGAAGGGGGCTCTGCTCCAAATCGGTCAACAGAAAGCTGGCGGCCTTAAGGGGGTTCTATAAGTTCTTGATTCGTGAGGGACGGGTTGAGCAGAATCCGCTGGCAAACATCGAAATGGCAAAAGGTTGGATGCACCTGCCCGGCGCCCTGTCCCGCGAGGAGATGGACCGGCTGCTGGCGCAGCCGGATTTGATCGGTGAAACGGCGTTGAGAGACAAGGCCATGCTGGAATTGCTGTATGCAACGGGTGTCCGTGTCTCCGAATTGATCGGCCTGACGATGAACGCCGTCAACTGGCAGGTCGGATATCTGCTGGTCATGGGCAAGGGCGGGAAAGAAAGAATTGTTCCCGTCGGCCGCAGCGCGTACAAATGCCTGCAGCAGTATGTCGAAAGCGTCAGGGGGGGGGCTTTAAAGCAAACACAGAATGATGTCGTTTTTTTGAATAAATACGGCAAGGGTTTTACGCGCCAGGGATTCTGGAAAGTGGTGAAGAAATATGCCGAGATGGCAGGGCTTAAGAAGAACGTCTATCCTCATACCTTTCGTCATTCTTTTGCCACACATCTTATTGAAGGAGGTGCGGACATCCGCTCCGTGCAAATCATGCTGGGTCATGCGGATATTTCCACCACGCAGAT
>JAUSOK010000095.1 GCA_030656035.1 Syntrophales bacterium | reverse complement strand
ATATATGAAGAACATCAAGGCGCAAAAGATTCTGCTGCTCATTGACGCCTGCAAAGCAGGCGCTGTGCTGATTGCCTTCCGGGGTTTTGAAGACCGCAAGGCGCTTTCGCAACTTTCCCGGTCAACCGGCGTGCATATCGTGGCGGCATCCACCAAAGACCAGTTTGCCGCGGAGGTCAAAGAACTGGGTCACGGCGTTTTCACTTATACGCTGCTGGAAGGACTCGGCGGCAAGGCGGTTGGTCGCGGCGAGGCGGTGACCGTAAGAAAACTCATGGGCTATGTGGAAGAGAAGTTGCCGGAAATCACAAAAAAGTATAAACAGGAAGCTCAATATCCTGTTGTGGATTCCCGGGGGATGGATTTCCCGCTGGTTATAGCCAAGTAAACTATAGATGGAGGTTCTATGCGTAAGATACTATTTTTTCTAATCGTTATTCTTTGTGTTGCCACACAGCTTTACGCTGCGCAATCCACGATTAAAATAGCAGAAGGCTCCGCCTGCATGGGAGATGACAAATCGCGCAAGCAAACAGAAACCGCGGCCATGGCCGATGCCAAGAGAAGCGCCATCGAGTCGGTCAAGACCTATGTGACCTCGGCAACCGAAGTGAAGGACTTTGAGCTTCAGAAAGATCTTGTTTCCGCCTATGCCAATGCCACTGTAGAAGTGATTGAGACGCTGGAAAAGGGCTGGTATAAAGACCCGGCGCAGGGTGATTGCTACAAGGTCAAGATCAAGACCCAAGTCATCCCTGATGAAAAGGCAATGAAGAAGGCAACGGACACCGCGCCGGATGATCCGTCTTTGCCGCTTACCGTGAAAGTCTGGACGGACAAAGAGACCTATCGCGAAGGCGAGAAAATCAAGATGTATCTCAAGGGCAATAAACCTTTCTTCGCCAGGGTGATTTATCGCGATGCGGCGAAAAATAATCTTCAATTATTGCCCAATCCCTACCGGCAGGATAATTACTTTCAGGGCGGTGTGATTTATGAAATTCCGTCCGGGACGGATAAATTTGAACTGGAAGTGAACCCGCCCTTTGGCGAGGAAAGCATTATGATTTATGCCAGTGTTTCTGAACTGGGAGATTTAAATCTTAAACAAGAAGGCAGCATCTATGCGGTAAAAACAAAACCGCAGGATATCGGTATCAAAACAAGGAGCATTAAAATCAAAGACGTCTCGCCAGGAAAGGCTCAACAGCCGGCGGAATTTTCCGAGGGGGCAGTGATCGTCAAGACAAGAAAATGACCGCATCAAATTTCCGGTTAGGGAATTATGTCAATTCACTTCCATTCTGCAGGACAGTATCATTAAATCCCATCAATCTGGATTTTTACATCCACCACGATGCAACCCTGTCCTTCGTCGAAGATCAGCATCGGATTGATATCGAGATTTTGCACCTCGGGATGTTCGACCAGTATCCGGGAGACCTTGACCAGGCAGGTATTCAGGGCCTTCAGGTCCGCCGGAGGTTGCTTCCGGAATCCCTGTAAAATTCTGAATCCTTTCGTATCTTCAATCATACGTACGGCTTCCTCATGATCGATCGGACAGATGCGCATGGCCACGTCCCGGATCACCTCTACAAAGATGCCTCCCAGCCCGAACAGGATCACCGGGCCGAACTCCCTGTCCTGACGGCCGCCGATCATTACCTCCCGTCCCGGGGCCGACATCTTCTGGACCAGTACCCTGCCGGTGTTCATGGCCCGGAAAGCAGCGGTAAGCGCCGGCCGATTCTTCAGATTCAGATGAACCCCCCGAATCTCGGTTTTATGAAGGATTTCCGGAGAGGCGATTTTCAGGGCCACCGGGTAGCCGATTTGTTCGGCCGCGTCGCAGGCTTCCCGGAGGCTTGTGACGACGGAAAAGTCAGCGACGGGCAAACCGTTTGACCTCAGCAGGTGGAAGGATGCTTCCGGGCTCATGAATGAGGGCGTCAACGGCGCCTTGCCGACCGGTTTGACGCGGCCTGACGGGAGCGGCTGCGTTGCTGTGCGCAGAGACTGATGGTCGTGGTGTCGCCGGGAGACGGCCAGGGCCTGCACCGCCTGCTCCGGATCGGCAAATATCGGAAAAGCATGCGTTTCCCTCAGGGCAAAAAAATGTTCCCGACCGGCAACCAAAAAAAAGACAACCGGTTTTCCATATTGCTGCGATAGTCTTCCTGTCGCCCGGATCAGCCCCTGCGTCGGGGGAATGGCCGCATCATGTGTGTACGTATGCCCGAAAACGACGCCATCCACATCCGGCTCCTGAAGGACTCTCTCGATTATTTCTTCATAAAACCGGATGTCAAAGACATCCCCTAGATCCAGGGGATTGGTCATCCGGATCACACCGGCCCGGATTTCCTTCCGGACATGATCAAAAACACGGTCGGAAAAACCGGCCAGCGTGAAGCCATGCCGATATACGGCGTCCGCCACCGTAACCGCCTGACCGCCGGAACGGCAGATCACCCCCACTTTTTTCCCCTTCATGAGGGACAGGGAAAATATTTTTAAGGTGTCGGCCATCTCCATCAGCGTGTCGACGCGGTGGATGCCTGCCTGCTTGAGCGCTGCATCGGCGACGTCATCATCGCCGGCGAGGGCCGTTGTGTGAAACCGGGCGATCTGATGACTGGACGAAAACCGGTTGGCCTTGAGAACAACGACGGGCTTTTCCGTTTGCCGGGCCAGAGCCATGAGCCGCCGGCCATCCGCAAAATTCTCCAGATAGATGGCGATGCAGTGGGTTTGGGGGTCGGAGATTAAAAATTCCAGGTAATCGCACTCGTTTAAATCCAGCTTGTTGCCGATGCTGATGGCCTTGTTGAAGCCGATATTTTCAAGGATGAGCAGGCGCATGACATCGATGATCAGGCCGCCGCTTTGTGAAATGATGGAGACAGGGCCCTTTTTCATGGCCTCGGGATAGATGGGGAAAAAAGGCAGGACGAGTCCGTTGTCCAGATTGACGGCGCCGATGCAGTTGGGGCCCATAAAGCGGATATTCCAGCGCCGGGAGATATTAAGCAGATTTTCTTCAAGTTGCCGGCCGCCTTCGGTAAATTCTGAAAATCCGGCAGACTGAATAATGGCGCGGGGGATGCCCTTCCGGCCGCACCGCTCGAGCGCATCGGGAATGGCTTTCGCAGGAATCAAAAGCACGGCCAGCTCGGGAACCACCTCGATATCTTCGATATGCTGATAGATTTTCCGGCCGTTGAGATCGCCGCCCTCGCGGCTTACCAGATAAACGGATCCCGGGAAGCCGAAACGCTCAAGATTCTCAACGGTACTGCGGCCAAGATTATCGGGTGAGCTGGACACGCCGCAGACCATAACACTTTTCGGGTAAAACATTTTTTGCACGCGCCGGGTCTCCTGAGTCTCATTAAATTTTCTTTTTTCTTGAAAATGCCGATTCTTTCAGGTATAGCTACCCCCAATTCGGGCGGTTAACTCAGCGGGAGAGTGCTACCTTCACACGGTAGAAGTCACTGGTTCAATCCCAGTACCGCCTACCAATTACAACAAGGGGTCGCGTTTTACGACGCACCCCTTTTCTTGTTTTGAAACCATTTTATGACCGCCGTCGGAACCGAGTGCTTGATATATGATGGCGCCCGGATCGTCAAGAAGTTTAAAAATCAATTGATTTTTCTAATTTTTCATAGCATATTTATTCCATGTCATCTGCGCTCTTCCATTAAAGCTTGCCGGGGGTGAATGTATGAAAACATTGATCATCACAAAAAAAGAGATCGAAAAAGTGTTGACGCCTTCGGTGGCCAACAAAGCCGTCGAAAAGGCATTCAGGGCCTATGGCCTGGGACAGGCGGATATGCCCGCGAAAAGCTATCTCTATTTTGAAAAGGGGGATTTACGTTCCATGCCGGCCTACATTCATGGCCAGGGCTTTGACATTGCCGGCATCAAAAGCGTGACCGTGCACCCGGAAAATGCCAGATACAACCTTCCCACGGTGATGGCGGTCATCATCCTGACTGATCCAAAAACAGGGTTTCCCCTGGCGATCATGGACGGTACATATTTAACCAGCATTCGGACCGGCGCTGCCGGAGCCGTAGCGGCAAAGTATTTGAGCAGAAAAAAAGCCGGGATTGCCGGATTTGTCGGCGCCGGCGTTCAGGCGCGCACGCAATTGGCCTGCATTCTTGAGGTGCGCAAATTGAAAACGGTCAAAGTCTGGCAATTCAACGCTGAGGACCGGTATGCACCGGCATTCAAGAAATGGGCGGAGAAAACATATAAACTGGAAACGATCCTTTCCCCCGACATCGATGCGGTCACGACAGGCGTCGATATACTCATTACCACGACGCCTTCCCGGAAGGCGCTGGTGCAGAAGGTCTCGCCGGGCACGCATATCAACGCCATCGGCGCCGATGCGCAGGGGAAACAGGAAATCGATCCGAAGATTCTCAAGCAGGCCATAATCGTCATTGATGACTGGTACCAGGCCTTGCACAGCGGTGAAATCAATGTGCCGCTCAGCAGCAAGCAAATCACAGAAAAGGATATTCATGCGGGCCTGGGAGACATTGTCGCAGGAACGGAAAAGGGAAGGGCCACGGACGAGGAAATTACGCTGTTTGATTCCACGGGTCTGGCGATTCAGGATGTATCCTGTGCCTACGTCGTCTATCAGGCGCTCAAGGACAAGCCGGGAATAAGGCAGGTCGCACTATATTGATCTGCTTTTCATTCATCGCTTGACAAATTTCAACGATTGTGGCAGCCCGTAAGCCATAAGCGTTACATCGGCTTCAATCCATCCACTAACAGTCTTGAAAATTTACTGTTCTTGTCTTTTTTTTAGGATTTCACATTTCTTCAGAACAACCGCGGGACGGAGCGGAAACAGATAAACGAACCTTTGTCCATAATGAATTTTTTACCATAACAGATCCTGGAGGGAGGGTGAAAAATGAGCGAGATGCAGGCAGACAAATGCTGGTTGAAGAATTATGACAAAAACGTGGGACACTCTTTAAACTACGAGACAAAGACATTTATCGAAAAGTTCAGGGAGGTGGTCGAAAAATATCCTGATAAAACGGCGCTCATTTATATGGGGAAGCAGCTGAAATACCGGGAGATTGACCTGCTTTCCAACCAGGTTGCCCATTTCCTGATCCAGAGCGGATTGAAGCCCGATGATGTCGTCGGGCTCCATCTGCCGAATATTCCTGCGCACTACATCAGCATAGTCGGCATTCAGAAGGCCGGGTGCATCTCCACGGGGCTGAGTCCGCTGCTGACACCGAATGAACTCGAACACCAGATCAAGGACTCCAAAACGAAAATGATCTTTACGGTTGATGTGCTCTTCGGAAAAATCGCCGAGATCGCCGATAAAATTGACACTGCAACCGTGGTGGTTTCCGAGATCGCCGATTTTCTGCCGGGCGTGAAGCGGTTTCTCGGAAAGCTCCTGAAAAAAATACCGACGGCGGAGGTCACGCCCCTTTCCGGAAAGCAGTTGAAACGGTTCATGGAGATCATCAATGCGATGCCGGCGAGCCCTGTGGCGGTGAAACGCGGTTTCGACGATACGATCTTCATCATGTACACGGGCGGTACGACCGGCACGTCCAAGGGCGCGGTTCTGACCCAGCGCAGCTATATGAGCAACTGCCAGCAGGTTTTAGCATGGCTGGATATTTCACCGGATGATGTCGCCCTGTCTGCATTCCCCCTCTTTCATATCGCCGGGCTTGCCCTGGGCGGTTTCACGATGACGCTCGGAACGACGCAGATATGCGTGCCCAATCCCAGGGATACGCATTTCATCATCAACGCGATCAAGTCGTACAAACCCACCATCATTGTGAACGTTCCGACGGTCTATTATGAGCTCATGAAGAATCCCGATTTCAAAGGTCTGGATCTGAAAAACCTCAAATGGTGTCTCAGCGCCGCTGCACCCTTCCCGGCGGAAAATATCGGCGAGCTTGAAGCCATCATCGGAAAGGGAAATTTCATTGAGCTTTACGGAATGACGGAAACATCGCCGGTGACATGCTGCAATCCCCGCTACGGTGCGAAAAAGGCCGGATCCATCGGCATGCCGATGCCGGATACGGAATTCATCCTCATTGATCCGGAAACCGGCCAGCCTGCAAAACCGGGTGAGACCGGCGAGATCGCGATCAAGGGTCCCCAGGTCATGAAGGAATATTACGAGAAACCTCAGGAAACCGCCAATTTGTTCCGGAACGGCTGGCTGCATACCGGCGATGTCGCGAGGATGGACGAGGATGGGTATTTTTATATCGTGGACAGGCTGAAAGATATGGTCATTGTCTCCGGATTCAAGGTGTTCACGCGGGAACTCGATGAAGTGCTGATGAAACACCCGGATGTGTCGCTGGCGGCCTCGATCGGCCTTCCGGATCCCGATCGCCCCGGTTCCGAACGCGTCGTCTGTGCGATCGTGCTGAAGCCCGGAGTTGAGAAGAGCGAGGCACAAAAGGCCGTCATCGTTCAATACCTGAAGGAGACGGTGGCGCCATATAAGGTTCCAAAATTAATCGAGTTTATGGATCAACTGCCCACGAGCGGCGTCGGCAAGATCCTCAAACGGGAGATCAAGGCGATGATGATGGACAGCAGAAAAGGGTGATGCGGGCCGCCATGCTTGCGTCGGGGCCGGAGAGGGGCTTTAAGATATTGATATTTTAAGCGTGCCGCCTCTTCCGAGGATGTCGTGCAGGTGAACATAACCCTTTAACTGTTTGTTTGTATTGACGACGGCCAGGGTGGTGATTTCCCGCTGCTGCATGGTTTCGATTGTCCGGGCGACGGAGGTATTTTCGTCGATAGTTTTCGGGGAGCGCGTCATGAATTCATCAATGGCGCGATCCCGGAAATCTTCGCCCCGGTGGATCAGGCGCCGCAGGTCTCCATCCGTGAAAATGCCCAGCAAATGATTATCCGGATTCGTTACCAGGACGAAGCCCTTGTTCTTTCTGTCCATTTCGCCGATCGCCTCTGGAAAGGTTGCGCCTGAAATCACCTTCGGGATGTCATCGCCCAGAATCATTACATCCCTGACTTTCGCGCGCAGTCGCAGGCCCAGGCTCCCGCCGGGATGAAATTTGTAGAAGTCCGTTTCCTTGAAGTTTTTCCTCTCAATGAGGGCAACCGCCAGCGCGTCGCCCATGGCCATGGCTGCTGTCGTACTGGAGGTGGGCGCCAGACCGAAGGGACAGGCCTCTTTTTCAACGCCCACGTCAATTACCACATCACTGGCCAGGGCCAGCGATGATGACAACTGGCCGGTAAAAGCAATCAGCGGCGCGCCAATCTCACGAACGCTGTTGATAATCATGTTCAGTTCATGGGTTTCGCCGCTGTTGGAAATGGCCAGCATGACGTCGTCTTTCGTGACGATGCCCAGATCGCCGTGCATGCCTTCCACGGGATGCATGAAAATTGCCTGTGTGCCCGTACTCGTCAGGGTGGCGACGATTTTTTTGCCGATCAGTCCGGACTTTCCGATGCCGGTGACGATGACCCGCCCCTTTGATTTATAAATGATGTCCACGGCTTTTGCAAAACGATCGTCAATCCTGTCGATCAGTTGCAAAATGCTTTCCGCTTCAATTTTCAGGACCTCGCGGGCTCGTCGCAGGGATGGATTTTCTGACATTTTAAATCGTGCCTTTCAATCTTGACGCCTTCGCAAGAAGGATTAAAAACCCCTTCTCACGCCTCTTTCTTCTGTGCTCGCAGCACCTTGAATCTCTCCGGGATCAATTCCCCGAAGCTTGCTTCGATTAGACAAATCTGACCGCGTGATACTCCGCAGCTTGCTGCGGAGTAGTTCATTCACATTGCCCGGGAGGGGGCTTCTTTTATTTGACGTCTCATCTGATAAGGTCTGCGAAGGCTATCAGAAATCATGACCCCTGACAAGATGGTATTTAAATTTATTCGGGTGCTCTGATTGACATGTCGCGCTGTTATTCATATAATCATAGCTGATTAAAAATAAGGTCATCCCTCATGAAACAAGGCAATATACAGTGGTACTGGATCGCCGGGGGCGGAGTTATTTTGCTTTTTGCCGTCCTGCTGTCCATCCGTCTCGATGTCTTTTCGCGGACCGATCCGATGCTTCCGTGGCGGACAACGCCTGTGGTAAAGCCCCTCCGGAGCGACGACCACTGGATGGCCATCACGCAGGCGAAAAGAAAAATCGGCTATGCACACCGGACCCTGACCCCTACGGAAAAAGGCTATCGTCTCGAAGAGTCGATTATGGTGCGGATCAATACCATGGGGATCGTTCAGGATATGCGCATGAAGACGCAAAGCGATTTGCATGCGGATATGACTCTGTCTGCCTTCAACTTTGATCTCCAGTCACAACTGTTTCATTTCGTGGTGCGCGGGATTATCAAAGGCAAAGAAGCGACCATCCATTATGGTACGCCGACGGCGCCCAGGAAAATGTTTCTGCCGCTTCAGGAAACGCCGCATCTTTCCAACAGCATGTTTGATTCCCTCAGGGGGAAAAAACTCAAAACCGGCGATGAAATCGAGATTTATGTTTTCGATCCGGCCTCTATGGGACAACGACCGGTCAGCCTGAAGGTGATGGGAGAAGAGACGATCACCGTAATGGGGCAGCAGCGGAAAGCCCTGAAGCTGGACGTTGATTTTATGGGCGCCCGGCAGTTCGCCTGGCTGGGCGAAGAGGGCGATGTCCTGAGGGAGGAAGGCCTGCTCGGCATGACGCTGGAGCGGGTGACGAAGGAGGAGGCGCTCGACGGCCTGACCCTTTTGGCAAGCGCCGATCTTACTGAAGTTGCCTCAATTGATGCAAATATTGCGATCGATGAACCCGATGCGTTGACAAAAATGACGATCCGGCTGGCCAATATCGACACGAAGCCGCTTTTTCTGAACGGCGGCCGGCAGCATTTTAAAAACAACCTCCTGACGATTGAAAAGGAGCCCTGGCCGGCGGCCGACGCAAAAAAGGAGCATTCCGGGGAAATAACAAAATTCCTCCAGCCATCGCCCTTTATCCAGGCCGATGATCCGGTCGTTGTCAAGCAGGTCAAAAAAATCATTTCACCGCAGGATAGCGATGCCGTCAAGGCGAAAAAAATAGTGGACTGGCTCTATCGGCACATTGAGAAAAGACCGGTGCTCTCCGTTCCGAACGCTACGGAAACCCTTGAAAACCGCGTGGGCGACTGTAACGAACACGCCGTCCTGCTGGCGGCGATGGCCCGGGCGGCCGGAATTCCCGCTCAGGTCGAGGCGGGGCTCGTATATCAGCGTGGACGTTTCTACTATCATGCCTGGAATGTTCTTTATTTAGGGGAGTGGATCACGGCCGATGCGACGCTGGGAAAAATACCGGCGGATGTCACGCATATCCGGCTGGTGCGTGGCGGCGCTGACCGTCAGGTCGATCTGATGGGGGTCATCGGAAAATTGAAACTGGAGATATTGGAAACAAAGCCATGATCGAACTAAAAGACCTATCAAAACGCTACGGCAAGACGCTGGCCGTTGATCGCCTGAACCTGTCCCTGCAGCGCGGGGAAATCTTCGGTTTTATCGGACCCAACGGCGCCGGAAAGACCACGACCATCCGCATGATGGGCGGCATCCTGGCGCCCACTGCCGGCGCCGTCACCATCGACGGGATTTCCATGGCCGATCATCCTCAAGAGGCAAAGAAGCGGATCGGTTTTATTCCGGACCGGCCTTACCTGTATGAAAAGCTCACGGGAATGGAATTCATGCGCTTTTCCGCCGATCTGTACAGCGTCAACGATGGCATTTTTGTGGAAAAAGCACAGGAGATTCTCAGGCAGTTCGGTCTTTTTGAATGGTCCCATGATCTGATCGAGGCCTATTCGCACGGCATGAAACAGTGCCTGATTATTTCGGCGGCGCTGCTCCATGAACCTCTGGTGCTGATCGTGGATGAACCGATGGTCGGTCTCGATCCGGCGGCGATTAAAATGGTCAAGGATATCCTGAAAAATCTGGCCCGGAGCGGAACGACCGTGTTCATGTCCACCCATACCCTCAAGGTTGCCGAGGATCTCTGCGACCGGATCGGCATCATTCACAGGGGATCGCTGATCGCCCTCGGGACGACGAAGGAACTTAAACGAGCGGCCCGGTTCCAGGATGCCGACCTGGAGGCGGTTTTTCTCAGGCTGACGGAAGAATAAACAATGCAGGCTGTCATTACGCTTTTAAAGCCCCGTTTTTGGTCCCATAAGAACGGCGATCTTTCGCGGGATTCGGAATCCCGAACCGTACGCTTGATCCTGTTCGGCATTCTGCTGTTTGCGTTCAGGCTCATGAGGCCCGAACAACTGACGAATCCGGACGCCTTTTCCTCTGTCCTGCAATATTTTCGATCGCTGGAAACGGGGGGATCGCCCTGGCTCCCCACGACCTGGATTTTTGACAGTATCCGCGCCGCGCTTTCAGGATCTTATCGGACGGCCCTCTTAGGTCTTGCCCTTGCCTGGAGTTTTGCCGCGACCCTTGTTTTTGTCATGACCTGGATCGCCGGCGCGGCCTATTTTACGGGATTTTCCAAAGCCCAGACCACCTCGGAGCGCCTGCTGCCGGGACGCAGCGAGCGCAGCAAAAGCGCCGCCTGGCTGCTGCACTTTCTCTCCGGTCCGGCCCGGGCTTTTGCGGTCAAGGAAATCAAGGTTTTTTTCCGCGACCAGACCCAGTGGCCGCAGATCTTTCTGATCCTGGCGTTGATCGTCATTTATCTCTACAATTTTTCCGTTCTGCCCCTCGAAAAGAGTCCGATGAAAACCGTCTATCTCCAGAATCTTATGGCCTTTTTGAATATGGGACTGGCTTCATTCGTGCTGACGGCGCTTGCGGCCCGCTTTGTTTTCCCGGCGGTCAGTACGGAAGGACCGGCCTTCTGGATCGTCAGGGCGGCGCCCGTGCAGATGCGAGCCTTCCTTTGGGTAAAATATTTTATTTATTATATCCCCTTGCTGCTTTTATCGGAGATTCTGATTGTGGCAACCAATATCCTGCTTCAGGTGACGGATTTCATGATGGCGCTTTCTGTGGCGACGATCTTTTGCATGGTACCCGGAATCGTCGCAATGGGGGTCGGTCTGGGCGCGGCCTATCCGGACTTTCAATCTGAAAACCCGGCACAGGCCGTCACGAGCTTCGGAGGACTCCTTTTCATGATCCTCTGCACGGTATTCATCGGCCTTGTGATTGTCCTGGAGGCGGGGCCGGTCTATCAGGTCTTTATGGCCGGTGTGCACGGCAGGGGGCTGTCCGTCGGCCAGTGGGCCTGGCTGAGCGTGTCCTTTTCTCTGGCCCTGCTGCTGTGCGTTCTTGCCGTAATCCTGCCCATGCGCATCGGCGAGCGCCGCCTGGAGAGCCGGCTGTAAGGCGTGAAGAAATAAAAATCGAAATCAAGAAAGGGCAGGCCGCTTTTTCGCGGCCGTTATTTTTTCTTGCTTTCCATGCTGCGCTCAAAGGCTTTCTGGACCTGACCAGTGTTGAAGAAAGCCGAGTTCCAGGCGGCGACGTATTTCAGACCATCGTCCACGCTGTGGTTTTCCATGTAATTGAGGATATTTTTCGTCCCCCGGACGGCGTTATCGGCGTTGCCGGCGATTTCCCCGGCCAGACTCAGGGCGCCTTTCATCAAATCTTCTTGATTTTCGTAAAGCTCGTTGACCAGACCTATGCGCAGGGCGCTGTCCGCAGGAAAATCGCGGCCCGTCAAGGCCAGCATGCGTGTGGCGCCCTGGCCGATGATACCCGGGAGGCGGTTCAGACTGCCCATGTCGGCGACGATGGCGATCTTCGTTTCCCTCAGGGAGAATACGGCGTCTCTTGCGGCCAGGCGGAGGTCGCAGGCCGAAATCAGGTCGAGGGCGCCGCCGATGCAGTGCCGGTGAACGGCGGCGATGTAGATGTTGTTGCCCCGACTCATGCGGTTGAAACCTTGCTGCATCTGGAGGATGAGGTCGTAGAGTTTCTCGCGGAATTCCGGGGTCGCTCCGGTCAGGGTGTCCTGATTGTTCACGAAAAACTCGAAGACGTCGATGCCCACACTGAAGGATTTGCCGCGGCCGGCGATGACTACCACACGGACCTCCGGGTCTTTCTCCAGATCGTCCACGACAAAGGGCAGATCACGCCAGAAGGGCCAACTCATGGCGTTTAATTTCTCGGGGCGGTTCAGATAAAGCACAGCTGTCTGCTGCGCCGCGTGTTTTTCAACTTCAAAAAAGGGATAGGTATTCATGGATGACAACTCCTTTCCGTAGTGGCTGTTCTTGTAGCGGAATGACGTGGTCAATGTCAATATTTTTCCGGCATTCGCCGGGTTCCGGGAGGCAGCCATCCGCCATAAAATTTAACCTTTTACGGTACAGGCATTTATGTTAATAATCCCATCCATGAAATCGTTTTTATAGATAAGGGGGATGCATATGGCCAATCTGATTTGCGATCCGAGGGATCAGGCGTTTGTTCTTTACGAAATGCTGGATGTGGAGGAACTCTTCAAAGCCGAGCGATATGCCGATTTTTCGAAGGACATGGTGGACATGGTTTTGAGGGAGGCCGAAAAGATGGCCGTAGAGGTCCTTTTTCCGGCGCTGGCCGATGGAGACCGCCAGGGCTGCAGGCTCGAAAACGGCGCCGTTTATGTGCCGGAAGCCTTTCACCGGGTGTATAAGCTTTATTGTGACGGCGGCTGGATCACCATGAGCGTTTCTCCGGAAGCCGGCGGGCAGGGCTTTCCGCATGCGGTCACGGTGGCGGCAAAGGAGTGGTTCATCCATAATTTCGGCGTCGTCTGCTATCCCTACTTGACGGAAGGGGCGGCCCATCTCGTCGAGGTGTACGGAACGGAAGCGCAGAAGAAAAAATATCTCGCCCGGATGCATGCCGGCCAATGGGCCGGAACCATGGCCCTCACGGAGCCCGACGCCGGTACCGATGTGGGAAATATCAAGACCAAAGCCTTTCGTCAGCCCGATGGCAGCTATAAAATTCAGGGATCGAAAATCTTTATCACGGGGGCTGATCAGAACCTGACGGAGAATATCATCAATCCCGTCCTGGCCCGGATCGAAGGCGATCCTCCCGGGACGGGCGGCATTTCGATCTTCCTTGTGCCCAAATATGTGGTCCATGACGATGGCACGCTGGGACGGCGGAACGATTACACCATCGGTTCCATAGAGGAAAAAATGGGACTCCACGGCAGCGCCACCTGCGCCATCAACTTCGGCGACAACAATGACTGTTATGCGGAACTCCTGGGCCAGGAACGGCAGGGCATGAAGGTCATGTTTCAGATGATGAACGAGGCCCGGATCGGTGTCGGCCTTCAGGGGCTGTCGAGCGCCTCCATTGCCTATCTTCACGCCCTTCAGTATGCCCGGGAGCGCCTGCAGGGGTCATCCCTTCAGGACATGAAAAACCCCGAGGCGCCGCGTGTGCCGATTATCTGTCATCCCGACGTCCGGCGGATGCTGCTGTGGATGAAGGCCCACGTGGACGGGATTCGGGCGTTGATGTACTATTTACCCTATTGCGCCGATCGGCTCCGCATTGCCGGTGATGAAGCGGAAAAGGACAAGTGGCAGGGGCTTCTCGAAGTGATGACGCCCATCTGCAAGGCCTATTGTTCCGATATGGCCTTCCGCGTCACGGAGACAGCCATTCAGGTCTACGGCGGATACGGATACTGCTCCGAATATCCCGTGGAGCAGTTCATGCGCGATGTCAAGATAGCGTCCCTCTACGAAGGCGCCAACGGCATTCAGGCCCTGGACCTGATCGGGCGCAAACTCGGAATGAAAAAAGGTCTCTATTTCATAAATCTGCTCGGTGAGATGGGGGCGACCATAACAAGATATCAGGGAAATCATGACCTTAAAGATTTAGCCGCGGATGTTCAGGCCGCCGTCAATCTCCTGGCGGAAACGGGAATGTATTTTGCGGGTTGTGCAAAGGCCGGCCGGTTCCTGATTCCGGTTGCCAACGCCTATCCTTTCCTGATGATGATGGGCAAGGTGATTATGTCGTGGCTCCTGCTGTGGGAAGCGGGTGTTGCCGCCGAGCAACTCACTGCCCTCTATCGGGAGCAGGGGATCGATCCCCAGAATGCCGCCCAGGTTCAGGCGTTGATCAAAGACCACCAGGATGCCGCCTTCTATGCCGGCAAAGGGGCGTCGGCGCGTTATTTTATCAAGCATGTTCTGCCGGAGGTGTATGCCGCGTCAACGGCCATCAAGAGCGAAGACCTGTCGATGATTGAAATCGCCGACGAGAGTTTTGCTTCATGAAATCCATATTTTTATCGGATGCGCACCTGAAAAGTCGCCGCGATCCCTGTTACCGGAACCTGATAGGCTTCCTGGCCGGCCTGAGCGAGGCCGGCGTCGATAAGCTCTTCATTGCCGGTGATTTTTTTGATTTCTGGTTCTGCAAGGATCATCAGATATACCCGGAGTTTGAAGAGATCATTGAAAAACTCGTCCTGCTCAAAGCAACAGGTATTCAGATCACGTTCTGCGAAGGCAATCACGATTTCTTTCTGAAAAGCTATTTCGGAAAAAAACTGGGCATGGCCGTCTATGAGGATTGGGCCGTGATCGAGCTGGACAGTCGGAAAACGCTGCTGGCACACGGCGACCTGGTGGATCGGAAGAATAAAAAATATCTGATGCTACGGAAGATCCTGCGCAGTCGATTGTTTTATGAAATACAGACAAGAACCCCCTCCGCCGTTCTCTGGCGCCTGGCGCGGCTCAGTTCATATACCAGCCGGAGTTTATCCGTGGAATCGGAAGACCGTCTTGTACAGAGAATGCTCGCGTTTTCGATGGACAAATTCCGGGAGGGATTTGATACGGTGATCCTCGGGCATTCGCACCAGCCTTTTTTGAAAAAATTCCTGATCGATGGCCGGCAAAAAACATTCGCGACGCTCGGGGACTGGACACGCTACAAGTCCTATCTCCAGTACGAAGACGGCCATTACCACCTGTGCTACTATCGGGCGTCGGCATAAGGGTCTGCAACGCAACAGTTATTCCGTTACAGACCCTAAGCATGCAGGAAAAATACTTGCGGCCGAATGGAAAAGACGGGGATGATAAATTCTGGACATTGCAAAATGAATGTGTTAGTCACGCGACGTTATCGTCAGGAGGGATAAATGAATTTCGGCGGTATCGAACCGGAATATACCGATCTTGAACGCGCCCTGTTTGTCGTCCTTCCCGTGCCCTATGACCTGACATCCACGTACCGGTCCGGATCACGCATGGGACCGACAGCGATTCTGGATGCATCGGCCCACATGGAACTCTACGATGAGGAATTGGGCCGGGAGACCTATCAGTGCGGGATCCATACGCTTCCCTTTCTGGAGCCGGATGCCCGTGGGCCACAGGAGATGGTTGAGGCCGTCCGACGCAAAACGGCGGAGGTGGTCGCGTCCGCTAAGATCCCCGTGATGCTTGGCGGGGAGCATAGCATATCATTCGGGTGTGTTCAGGCGCTGAAAGAGAAATATCCGGCGCTGTCAGTGCTCCAGTTCGATGCTCACGCCGACCTGCGGGACGTCTATCAGGGCAGCCCTTACAGCCATGCCTCCGTAGCCCGGCGGATTTCGGAGTGCTGTCCCCTGGTCCAGGCGGGTATCCGGAGCATGAGTGCGGAAGAGGCCGCTTTCCTGGCTGACAGCAGGGTCAAGAGCTTTTCCGCGGACTATATCCTTGAGGAAAAGGGCTGGTGTGAAGCCGTTGTCCGGCATCTGCAAGGCGACGTTTATATCAGCGTCGATCTGGACGTCCTCGATCCGGCATTTATGCCGGCGACCGGAACACCGGAACCCGGCGGAATCGGCTGGAAGGATATGCTGCGCCTGATTCGGGCCGTATCGGAAAAATGCCGTATCAGAGGGTTTGATGTGGTGGAACTTTCACCGATTCCGGGACTCGTAGCCCCTGATTTTCTCGCGGCGAAACTGACCTACCGCATGATGGGATATACTTTAAATCATATAAACAAAACAAGATCTTAAAGGAGATGGCCATTGAACGCTTACGTGCCCAAGATGATTTTTTTTACAAAGGGCGTGGGGAACCACAAAGAGGAACTCCACTCATTTGAGCTGGCCCTTCGTGAAGCCGGCATAGAAAAATGTAATCTTGTTTTGGTATCCAGTATTCTGCCCCCGGGCTGCAAGGTCATTTCGAGAGAGCGGGGCTTGCGGGAACTCTGGCCCGGCGCGATTACCTATTGTGTTATGAGCCGCTGCTGCAGCAACGAGCCGCGCAGGCTGCTGGCGGCGTCGGTCGGTTGCGCCATCCCGGCGGATAAGACAACGTACGGTTACATCAGCGAACACCATTCCTTCGGCCAGACGGAAAGACAGGCCGGCGAGTACGCGGAGGATCTTGCCGCCGCCATGCTGGCCTCCACGCTGGGCATTGATTTCAATATCGATGAAAGCTGGGACGAGAAGAAAGAGATCTTCAAAATCAGTGGAAAAATCGTCAGCACCAGAAATACCACCCAATCGAGCATTGTCAAGAAAACCGGCTATACGACGGTTCTGGCGGCAGCCGTTTTTGTCTTTTGAGGGCGCGTCATTCGGAGATTTCAGGTTAAACAGAAAACCAATCGTGTCGCTCCTGTGCGATCAGAAATCATGAAAAGGCCGGCTATCGAAATCAATTTTTAGACCGGGTCGTCATTTTTAATTCCGGCGCTGACCGCGCGTCCTTTTGAAAGGCGGAATCAGGAATATGATCGTCGAGTACCTGCGGACCTCATACGCCTTTGTCATTCCGCCCGTTCTCGGTTTTTTCGTCCTGACCTTTCTATGTTTGCTTTCCTTGCTGCGCGGTCCCCGCAGATCCACCAATATCCTTTTCGCCGGCATGTGTCTCATGGGCGCGCTCATCAATCTGGATGTGGCGCTGGTTTCCATTCTGCCCGACAAGACGCTGGCGTTGAAACTGGATCGGATGATCTATGTGGTTTTTGTCTTCAGTCCGCCCATCTACATCCAGTTTGTGCATGCCTTTCTGCGCCTGAAAAGCAGGCGATGGCTCGAAATGGGCGCTTATCTCATGAGCCTGTCGTTTCTCTTTTTTGTCTTTTCGGATCTGTTCATCAGCGGTTTCCACGAATATCCCTTCGGGACCATTGCCAAGGCAGGTCCGGTTTTCCATGTTTTTTCCGTCCTGTCATTCTTCACGGTTTTCTACTGTTTATTCGTGCTGCTTGCGGCGATGAAAGCAACGCAGGACAACCAGTGGAAAAACCGGATTAAATACATTCTGGGAGGCATGGGGATAAGCGCCTTGCTCGTTGCGCTCAATATCCTGCCCGTCACGGGCTTCAATATCTATCCGATGGGAAATTTCAGTTTTATCCCCTCGGTCTTTCTCGCTTTCGGCGTGCTGAAATATGATCTCCTGGATATCGGCGTTCTGATCCGCAAGGGGACTGCCTATTTTATCCTGACAGCCGTGCTGACGATCATTTATGTGGCACTCATCGCCCTTTTCAATACCCTTTTCTGGGAGGCGGGACAGAAACACCCCCTGATCCTTCCCGTATTCCTGGCCCTTCTCATGATCCTGTTGTTCGATCCGATCCGCAAGAAAGTGCAGGCCTTTATCGATCGCCTTTTTTTCCGGGGCCGGTATGATTATCATCAACTGCTCAAGGACATCAGCGGCGAAATGTCATCGCTGCTGAAGTTTGACCAGATAAAAAATCTTTTGCTGGAATCCATCGACGCGGCCCTGCATGTGACACAGGTCTGTCTTCTTGTTTATGATGACGGGCAGGATCGTTTTCAAAATTTTACAAATCGGGATGAGTCTGCGGCGGATAAATGTGACATCCTGATGAATCGCGCGCATCCGGCCGTCGCTTTTCTGGAGGCGTACAAAGGGCCGCTGAACAAATCCGTGATTGAGCGAAAACCAAGACGATTCAATCATAAACAGGAGATACTTCAAGTCTTTGATGAGATACAGTCCGTTTTGCTGGTACCGTTGATTTCCACGGATCGTCTGATCGGAATGATCGGGCTGGGTCAAAAAAAATCAGGTCAGCTCTTCGTCCAGGAGGATATGGAATTGCTGTCCACGATTGCCAATCAGAGCGTGACGGCCATTGATAATGCAAGAATGTATGAAGCCCTGGAAAAGATGAATCTGGAACTGGAGAAGAAAGTCGAACAGAGAACGGCCGATCTCAGCGAGGCCCTGGCCGAAAAGGAGCGGACGCAAAAGCAGCTCATCCAGTCCGAAAGTCTGGCAGCGATCGGACAACTCGTCGCAGGCACGGCCCATGAACTGAACAATCCCCTGGCCAGCGCGTCGAGCCTGGTCCAGACCAGTGTGGAATCCATCCGTCAATGGGATGTGGCGGAGAAAGCCGGCAGCGACGTCGAGGATGATCTTCTCTTTTCCCTGAAGGAACTCCGGCGGGCAGGTGCAATTGTCAAAAGCCTCCTCGGTCTGTCCCGGCAGACGCAGACCTATGTGGAACCCGTGCGCATCAATGCCGCCCTGGACGATGCCTTGCGCGTTCTCTATAATCAATACAAACACTTAAAAGTGGCTGTCGATAAAGAATATGATGACAGCCTGCCCGATGTACAGGGGAATTTTGCCAATCTCGGCCAGGTCTTTATCAATGTCGTTAAAAATGCCATTCAGGCCCTTCCGGAAGGCAAAGGCAGAATCACCTTGAAAACCCGTTATCAAAAAGATTCTGACTGCGTTATCGTTGAAATTGGAGACACGGGTTCGGGAATTTCCGGGGCGCATCTCAAGGATATCTTCAAGCCTTTCTATACCACAAAGGAAGTTGGCCAGGGCACGGGCCTGGGGTTGTACATTTCCCATGAAATCGTAAAAAGGCATGGGGGGGCGATCCATGTTCGCAGCGAAACGGACAGAGGAACAGTCGTTACAATAGAACTGCCCTGTCAGAGGAGGGAATCATGATCGGGTTGATGGTGGTTGATGACGAGGAAGGAGTCCGGCGCTCGCTCAGGAAAGTGCTTGAGAAGGACGGATACGATATTCTTCTGGCGGAAAACGGAGAGCAGGCTGTGCACATGGCGCGTGAAAATCACAGCCGCCTGGAGACGGTCATATCCGATTTCAAAATGCCGGGCATGGATGGGTTGGAAACGCTCATCGAGATCGGGAAAATAAACCCCGAGATTACGAGAATCATGCTGACCGGTTATGCGACGATGGAAAGTGCGATTGAATCGGTTAATGCGGGCATCGACGGATTCCTGACCAAGCCCTTTGACAATTTGGAACTCCGGGCAAAGGTGCGCGAATATAACGTGAAAAAAAGGCTCAAGCAGTTCGTATCCGAACAGATTATCACGGAGCTGCAGCGGGACGGGCGCACAATGGCGCCCCGGAACCTGACCGCCAGCGTTCTGTTTATCGATATCCGGGGGTTCTCCGGATTATCGGAAGCCATGACGCCCGATGAGCTTTCCGAAATGTTGAATGTCCATTTTTTTTCACCGATGGACAATATAATTTATGAATTTAACGGGACGCTGGACAAGCATATCGGCGACAGCATCATGGGAATTTTCGGAGCGCCCGTCACCTACGGGGATGACGCGCTCAGGGCGGTTTCAAGCGCCCTGAGCATGATGGATGAAATGGAAACAATCAATGAAAAACTTGAGCAGAAGGGCCGTAAAATTTCGGTGGGGATCGGCATCGGCACGGGGGAGGTCATGGCCGGCATCTTCGGCTCTTCCCGCAAAAAGGAATATACGATCTTCGGATTGCCCGTCGTGGTGGCGGCGCGACTGGAACAGATCGCCCGGCCGGGCCAGATCCTGATCTGCGATGAGACCTATCAGCGGGTTCAGGATTTTATGCATGCGGAAAAAGTGGAATTCAAGTCAATCAAGGGAATTGAAAAGAAATTCGACTTCTACAGCGTGCTGGGTAAAAAGTGAAATACCCATCCGGCGCAAAACGTTTCAAAGGCCAAGCGGTACAGAGAATCAGGAAGAAAAAACCGGAAATCAGAGAGGAGGCAACGATAATGAAAAAAACGGTGATCGGCGTCATTCTGTTAATTATTTTAAACATCTCCCTGCCCGCGTGGGCCTGTACGGTCACATTCACCGGCAAGAAGGCCTCCGCGGACGGTTCGGTGTTCGTGTCCCATTCCGATGACGGCCTCAATGATGCCCGCCTGATCTATGTTCCGGCAATGGACCATAAACCGGGTTCGCTGCGGCCGGTCTTTTATTCCCATTGCGCACTGGACTTCAAGCCCCAGTGGGGCGCCAGCGAAACGCAGCGGATCGCGACACGGGACCGGGGGCCGGGTTACCAGACGCCCGGTGTTCCGCCCAGCGTTCCTCTCGGCTACATCCCTCAGGCGCCCCGCACTTATGCCTATTTTGACTCCAACTACGGCATTATGAACGAGCACCAGCTTTCCATCGGGGAATGTACGGACAAGGCCAAGGTGCATCCGGAGCCCGAGGCCGGAAAGCGCATCTTCTACTCGGCGGAGCTGTCGCGAGTAGCCCTTGAGCGGTGCAAGACGGCCCGCGAGGCGATCAAGCTGATGGGTGAATTGATCGAAAAATATGGGTACTATGGCACAGGCGAGACCCTGGTCGTGGCCGACAAGGAGGAAGGCTGGGTCATGGAAATGTGCGGTTACGATATGAACGGGACCGGAGGGGTCTGGGTGGCGCAACGGATTCCCGATGACAGCTTTTTTGTGGCGGCCAATCAGTTTCGTATCCGGGAGGTCCGCAGGGGCGCCAAAGACATGATGTATTCCGCCAATATATTCAAGGTGGCACAACAACAAGGCTGGTGGAAACCCGAAAGCGGCCCCCTCGACTGGGCGAGCGTTTACGGCGACGGCGAGTTCCATCATCCCTATTATTCTCTGCGCAGGGTATGGCGCGCACAGTCCCTGGCGGCGCCATCTCTTAATCTGCCTGCCTGGATCGAGGGACCTTTCACCGGGACGTACCCCTTTGCCATAAAGCCCGACAACAAGCTGGACGTTGCAGATATTTTCGCCATTCATCGCGATAACTACGAGGGTACGGAGTTTGATCTGACAAAGGGGCCGGCGGCGGGGCCTTTCGGCAACCCCAATCGTTTTGAAGGTCAGGCGGAGGGGATGGCGGATAAGGAGGGCCGCCTGACGCCGCTGAAGGGCGCATTCGAGAGGCCGCTGAACATCTATCGGTGCGTTTATGCCTATGTCAACCAATCGCGCGGCTGGCTGCCAGATGCCATCGGCGGCCTGACTTGGTTCGGGCCGGACCGACCGGCGACGGCGGTGCTGATGCCATTTTACGCGGGAGCGACGGATCTGCCTGCCAGCCTGCAAAAAGGGAATATCCTCGAGTTCGACCGGGGAAGCATGTGGACGGCCTTCAACTATGTCGCCAACTATGCCATGCTCAAATATTCCTATATGATCAAGGATATCAACGCAGCGCGGAACAGGTTCGAAGCCGGCGCCTTCGGCAGGCAGCGTGCATTGGAGGAGCAGGCGCAGACCCTGTGGAAGAAGGGCGATCAGGCTGCCGCCCGCAGGCTTTTAACCCGGTATTCCGAAGAAAATGCCGATGCCGTGCTCAAGGAATGGTGGAAACTTTCCGAAAGCCTCTACATCAAGTACAATGACGGCTATCTCAACACCAGGGCCGGTATCGCCCAGGCGGTGTTCTATCCCTCGTGGTGGCTCAAGCAGGTCGGCTATGAAAATGGTCCCACGACCTATGAAAAGCCTGCCGCGAGAAAATAACCGTTCCGGGGCGGATCATCGGCAGGATTCCCGGGTGCATCCGCGTGACCGAAAAAATACGGCCAGACCGCCTTTCTCCATAACCTCAAGACCGGGGCGATCTGGGGAAAGACGGTCGGCAGCGCCGTGGCCGGGAACTTCAAGGAAAAAAAAGAAGGTCGGGGGGGCTGTAAGCGCCTTCCGGATGATGGGGAAAATGGAAACGATCATTGAAACCCATATTGTATCGTGCCTGGGAAAAGTGAAATACCGCTTGACAAAAAGACGAGAGGATGCTTTAAGGCCACCAACGTTGAAGATCAACATTCATGTGACGCGGGGTGGAGCAGTCCGGTAGCTCGTTGGGCTCATAACCCAAAGGTCAGAGGTTCGAATCCTCTCCCCGCTACCAATAAAACCAGGGGCTTAGGCCCCTTTTCTTTTTACTGCTGCGGGCCTTGCAGTAATATTGCAGTAATTTCCCCGCCGGGCGGAGGCGTATTGAGGAAAAAGTGGAGCTTCCGGTAGGCCTCCAGGGCGTCGCTTTCATCCACCGTATTGTAACGCTCGAACATGCTCATCGTCTTGTGCCCCGTGATTTTCATGATCACACTGCGGTCGACGCCGGCCTTGCGCATGTTCGTATTGAAGGTGTGACGGAGATCGTGAAACCGGAAATCCTCGATGCCCGCCGCACCGCAGGCCCTCTTGAAGGACCGCTTGATGCTTCTGACCGGCGCGCCTTCATAGGTGAAGACATGATCGTGTTTCAAATGCCGCACCTTCCGCAGTCCGGTGAAAAGCCCGCGTAGCGCCTCGTTCAAGGGAATCCGTCGCGGCTCCGACGTCTTGGTGTCCGCTGCCAGCAGATCGATATATCCTTCCTCCAGCTTCACCTTCTTCCACGTCAGGTTGAAGATTTCCCCCGCCCGCATCCCCGTGTAATAGGCTGTCGTGACGATATCCGCCGCATACTTCGGCAGACCTGCGAGAATGGCCTGATACTCGGTATAGGAGATCACACGGTCCCGCTTGTTGTTTTCGGGCAGCTTGGAGACCTTCAGGCAGGGGTTTTTCTCCACCAGGTCTTCCCGCAGGGCCAGATTGTAGATCCGCTTGATGATCTCCAAAAACCGGTTGGATGTGGCGGGGGCATACGGTTTCGCACCGCGCTTGCATCTCCGGTTCAGCAGGTTGTGTTGAAAAGCCTCGATCATGGCAGGTTTGATCTCCCGGGCGTTGAAGTTCCCGAATTCCTCTTTCAGGATCGTCATCCTCGATACGTCCTGGGCGTAGGACCTCTTCTGTTTCACCTTCGGCATCCCCAGATACCAGTCCGCCAACTCCCGGAACGTATAGTCCTTCTTCTTTTCCAGCCCCAGGTGTTTTTTCTTTTCCCAATCCAGCATCTTCTGAGCGAAGATCGCATCGGCCAGACGCTTGCCGTGTCCCGCCTTGACGCTGGTGTATTTCTGTTTTCCCGTCTGGGGATTGATCGCACAGGGAAACTGGACGATCCATGGTCCATAGGGCTCCCCATGCTTGTTTTTTCTTCTGTAAACTCCCATATTCCAACTCCTTTCTCGTTTGAGAAGGAATTGGCAGGACAGCAACTTTGGCCACCACCTCCTTTCCTTTGCAATGAAAGGAATTATGGCAGATATCGCCGCCCTGTCAATCAGTTTATCCGCTGCAATCGATCAAGAAATCTGTCCACGTCACGCCGGTCCCATTTGAGAAGCCGCCCGATCTTCTTGGTGGGAATCGGAAATCTCCCCATGGAGATCTGATTCCTTATGGTCTGGGGTTTTACGCCGATGTAGGTTCCCAGTTCCCTGATATCCATCATCCGCTTTTCCATAACGCAACCTCCGAACAATGCCCTTCTGCCTTTATTACGTCAGGAAAAGGGCACCAGGGGACAAAATATCTTATTTCGCTTGCGAAATCGCGATATTGCAGAGAAGTATTTTAAGTTTCTCTTTGTAAAATCAGGGGAATGGTGGTATCCGAAGTTTGACACCCTATTTTCTAATTACTCCGTATAATCAGTTATATACAATTTTGAGCCATCCATTTTATACACTACATTTTCATTGAAAAGCGGCGGGGAGCGGGGGAACACCTAATTCCCTCAGAATCTCCTTCTGCTCTGCCGTCACCTCCGTGGCCAGAAGCGTGGCGGTATTGCCGACTATCATCTCCCCGACCTTGATCCGTCGTAAC
>JAUSOK010000053.1 GCA_030656035.1 Syntrophales bacterium | reverse complement strand
ACGCCGTGGAGCTTCACGGCGGCTACGGGTACATCGACGAATACTCCGTCCAGAAGTGGTACCGCGACGCCAAGATCCTCGAGTTGTATGAAGGAACAAAGGAAGCGGAAATCCTGACTATCGGCCGGACTTTGCAGGCGTAATGAAAAAATATGGGAAGTGTCCCCATATTTAAGGAGTATTATCAGTGAAAACAAGAGTTACCGAGCTGTTCGGCATCAAGTACCCCATCCTGCTGTCCGGCATGAGTTGGATCAGCGTTCCGAAAATGGTGGCGGCCGTTTCCAATGCCGGGGGCCTGGGCATCCTGGCCACAGGCCCCCTGGATCCGCCCGGGACCCGCAAGGCGATTGCGGAAATCCGGAAGCTGACGGACAAGCCGTTCGGCTGCAACGCAACACTGCTGATGCCGGGCGCTGCGGAAAATGCCAAAGTGCTGCTCGAGGAGCAGGTGCCGGTCATTAATTTTGCCCTGGGCAAGGGGGACTGGCTCGTCAAGGGCGCCCAGAAGTACGGGGGAAAAGTCATTGCCACGGTGGTCAACGCCCGCCATGCCAAGCGCGCCCAGGATTACGGCGCCGACGGAGTCATTGCCACCGGCAACGAAGCTGCGGCCCACGGCGAAGCGCTGACCTCGATGGTGCTCATCCCGAGCCTTGTGGATGCGATCAGCATTCCCGTGATTGCCGCAGGCGGCATCGCCGACGGCCGGGGAATGGCGGCGGCGTTGGCCCTGGGCGCGGAAGGCATTGCGTTGGGGACAAGGCTCATGACGACCAAAGAAAGCCCCCTGCATGAGCACTTCAAGAAGCTGTCGATTGAAAAGGATGTCACCGACACGCTGTACTCGAAGCGCGTGGACGGGATCTACTGTCGGGTCATGAAGACCGCCGCCGCGCAAAATGCGATCAAAAAAGGGCTCGATCTGCCCGCCGCCTTCGTCAACTCCAGGGAGGTTGCCAGGCAGATGAACATGCCCTACTTGAAACTGTTTGTCGGCATTCTGGCCTCCGGCCTGGGTAATGCCTACAAGATGGCGCTCATGGCCAATGGCTTCAAAGCCTTCCAGCTGGCCACGGAAGACGGCGACATCGAAAAAGGCATCCTGCCCGTGGGGCAGGTTATGGGCCTGATCCACGACGAGCCGACCGTGGCGGAACTCTTCGAACGGATCGTGGCGGAAGCGAGGGAGGTCCAGCAGAAGCTGGCGGGTAAGATGGCCGGGACAGCCTGACGGTCAATTCGGAGCGCGGATAAATTGCTATCCCACCCTGCCCATCAGGGTTTTCATCTTGCCGATTGTGGCGGCGTAATCGCCGCTGCCGAAAACAGCGGCGCCGGCGACGAGCACATCCGCGCCGGCTTCAAGAATGGACGGCATATTTGTCAGCGTGACGCCGCCGTCCACTTCGAGCAGGACGGACGGGGCTTGCCGATTAATGCGTTCGCGGGCCTGCCGGATTTTCGGCAGCATTGTCCCGATAAACTGCTGGCCGCCGAAGCCGGGATTAACGGTCATAATGAGCAGCAGGTCGATATCCGCGAGGATGGGATCGATGAACGAAAGCGGCGTGGCGGGATTCAGAGAGACGCCCGCCTTGGGTCCCAGCTCCCGGATGCGGCAAACGGTGCGATGCAGGTGGTCTGCCGCCTCCACATGGACGGTAATCATGTCGCTGCCCGCTTCCGCGAAAGCCTCCAGGAACTGTTCGGGGTGTTTGATCATCAGATGTACGTCGAAGGGAAGCCGGGTCAACTTCCGCAGGGACTTCACGACACCGGGGCCGATCGTGATGTTCGGGACGAAATGGCCGTCCATGACATCGATGTGAATCCAGTCGGCGCCGGCCGCTTCGACCGCGGCAATTTCTTCACCAAGCCTGCTGAAGTCAGCGGAAAGGATCGAGGGGGCGATGATCTTCATGGTTCTTTCATACACGATTGTCGTCGGGGTGTCAACAGGGACCATTTTGTAAAATCGAGGTTTGTTGATGTTGGTTCTCTATAACATCCTGTTGACGCTTGCGGCCGCGCTGGCCATTCCCTACTACGGCGCGAAGATCCTTTTTACGGGCAAATACCGGCACAGCATGGGGCCGAAGTTCGGCTTCAACCGGCCCGACCTCTTTGACGGCATGCGGGGAGCGCCCCGCATCTGGATGCATGCCGTCTCCGTGGGGGAAGTCACCGCCGCCGCGCCGATCATGGCCGCCCTGCGCGCGGATTTTCCCGCCGCCTGCCTGGTTCTGTCCACGGGCACGGAAACCGGCCAGGAGATGGCCCGCCGGCTCGTCCCGGAGGCCACGGCCATCATCTATTTTCCCCTTGATCTTCCTCATGTCGTCCGCAAGCTGATCCGCCTGGTCCGTCCGGATATTTTTGTGCTGACGGAGACGGAGCTCTGGCCGAACTTTCTGCGGGCCTGCCGGGACCAGGGGATCGACGTGGTCATGGTCAACGGGCGCCTCTCCCCGCGTTCCTTCAAAAAATATTACAGCACCCGGTTCTTCTGGAAAGAGATCCTCAAGGATATCTATGAAATGGGCGTCATTTCGGAAATCGACGCCGGGCGCGCGCGGGCCATCGGCATGGCCCCGGAAAAAATTCGCGTCCTCGGGAATGCCAAGTATGACGGCCTGGCGGCAAAGGTGTCGCCCGCACTGCGGGAGGAAACAGCCCGGCGCCTGAACATGGCCGCCGGCGAGCGCGTACTGGTGGCCGGAAGCACGCATGAAGGCGAGGAAACCGTGATCCTGGAGGTCTTTCGGAAGTTGCTGGCGGTCTATCCCGATTTCAGGCTGATCCTCGTGCCGCGCCACGTTGAACGGGCCGGGGAGGTGACGAACCTGGTCCGGCAAGCCGGATTTGACGGCCTTGCCCTGACTCAAATCGATCAAGGTCGGACGATGCGGGACGAAAAGATCCTCGTGGTGGACAGCATCGGGGAACTTTTCAAGGTTTACAGCCTGGCGACGGTCGTCTATTGCGGCGGATCGCTGGTCCCGAAGGGCGGGCAGAACATTCTGGAACCCGCCGCCTGGGGCAAGGTCGTTTTCTACGGGCCGTCCATGGAGGATTTCCGCGATGAAAAGATCCTGCTCGAAGCGGTCGGGGCCGGCATTCCCGTGAACGACGGTCCGGAGCTTGCGGACAAAATGCTTGCCCTGCTGCAAACGCCGGAAATGCTGGCCAGCAAAGGGCAGGCCGCCGGTCAGGTCGTGGCCGCCAACCGCGGCGCCTCCCAAAGGTATGCCGCCTTGATTAGAAACGCGCTACTGAACCGACACGTGCAATAATCTCTATGCTTCTGCGCGCCTGATATACTCCTGCCACTTGCCATCCACCCAAGCCTGCTGCTGGTTCAGCTGCTCGATGTTCATTTTCCTGAAGCGGCCCTGCTTTTCGAGGTAGTTGATGACGGGCAAACGGTTGCCGCGTTCGGCCAGGGTTTTGCTGCGGCCCGTGAAACGGAATTTCCCGTTTTCGATTTCAAACAGGACGACCACTCCCGTTTCCACCGCCAGCTTCCCCGTCTTGATCGTATCCTTGGTCGCAAAACCCCAGCCGGGCGGGCAGGGAACGTACATGTGTATGTACCGGGTTCCCTTGATCTTCTTGGCTTTGACGAACTTCTCATACAGATCGATGGGATAGGACGGCGACACCGTCGCCAGGTAGGGGAGATCGTGCGCGTCCATGATCTTGATGAAGTCCTTCTTGTGCTGCTGTTTGGTCAGGATAGGGGTTGTGGTCGTGACCGCCCCCATAGGCGTGGCGCTGGACCGCTGAGTGCCCGTATTCATATAGCCTTCGTTGTCGTAACACAGGTAGATGAAGTCCGTGCCGCGCTCCGCCGCCCCGCTCAGGGCCTGGATGCCCATGTCGAAGGTGCCGCCGTCGCCGGCGACGGCCATCACGGTGGTGTCCGTCTTGTTGAGGGCCTGGAGCCCCGCGACGATCCCCGCCGCGGACGCCGCCGTGCTCGCGAAGGAGTTGTTCAGACAGGGGATCATGACCGGCGTGCTCGGGTAGATCCCGTGCAGGACGCACAGACAACAGGCGGGCAGCGTCACGATCGTGTTTTCGCGCAGCGCCTTCAGGGCATAACGATAACCCAGGGACAGGCCGCAGCCCTGACAGGCCCGGGTTCCGGGCAGAATATATTCCTTTGCGTTGAGTTTGAAGAGATTTTCCGGCATATCGTCACCCCGTCGTCGTATTGAGCCATGTTGTTTGTGGTTCCACCATTCCCTTCTCAAATCCGGCCAGGGAATTCTTCGCCGCTGCGGCCAGTTCGCGGGCCTTGACGTCCCTGCCGCCCAGTCCGGCGATATAATTATGGATGGGCGCCTTGATGGCCGTCCCGTAAAAGGCCGCCTTAAGGTCGGAGCACAGGCCGCCTTCATAGCCGTAGCTGATGCTCTTTTCGAAAATCGCGATCCCCTTCGCGTTGCGGAAGGCGTTGCGGACGTCAGCCTTCGGGAAAGGCCGGTAGGAGCGGATCCCGACGACGCCCGCCTTGATCCCCTCTTCACGCAGGCGGTCTGCGGCGACTGTCGCTTCGCTGGCGATCGATCCCATCCCGGCAAGGATCAGGTCCGCATCATCCGTCCGGTACTCCCAGAGCATCCCGCCGTGATCCCGTCCAAAGGCTTCGGCAAAGGCGGCATTGACGGCGCGGATCGTTTCGGAGGCCTTCTCCAGCGCCGCCTGAAGTTTATAGCGCATGTCCATGTAGCCGTCCCTCAGGACGCCTTCGCTGTCCCGGCGTTGTCCCGGAAAAAGAACCGGGTTGAGATTCCTGGGATCGTCGGGCGACAGGATCGTATGCGGCTGGTACGGCGGCAGGAAGGCCCTGACGCCGGCGGCGTCGGGAATATCCACGGGCATCATCGTATGGGACAGGACGAACCCGTCATAGCAGACCATGACGGGGCAATAGACGGACTCGGCGATCCGGTAGGCCTGAATGACCGTATCGATGATCTCCTGATTGTTGCGGCAGTAGAGCTGTATCCATCCCGTATCGCGCTGGGCCAGGGAATCCTGCTGGTCATTGAAGATCGTCCAGGGGGCGCCGACGCCGCGGTTGACGCAGCACATGACGATGGGCAGGCGCGACCCGGCCGCCCAGTGGAGCTGCTCGTGCATGTAGAGCAGGCCGTTGGCGCTTGTAGCGGTAAAGACGCGGGCGCCGACGGTGGAGGCAGAGATGCAGACCGTCAGCGCGGAATGCTCCCCTTCCACACGGACGTATTCGGCCTTCAACTCCCCGCTTTCCACATAGCTTGACAGGATTTCGGACAGTTGCGACTGCGGCGTGATGGGATAGGCAGCCACCACCTCCACGCTGCAGAGCTTCGCCGCCAGTGCTGCCGCCTGGTTGCCGGTGATAATCTGGACATTACTCATGGCTCTTGTCCTCCCTGATCATACTGATGGCCCGGGGCGGGCATTCTTCCGCGCAGATACCGCACCCCTTGCAGTATTCCAGATCGATTTCCACTTCGATACCGGCCTTCACGACCCCTTCCGGGCAGTAGAGCCAGCAGAGAAAGCAGGCCGGCTTGTTTTTCACGGTCGGAATGCATTTCTTGCGGTCAATGACCGGGCGTAGGCTCCGCCAGTCGCCTGTTTTTCCAGCCTCGCCGATGGCGACGGTGCCCATGGCCGAGATGTTGTCGTCCTTCCGTTCTTCCATAAAAATACTCCTTTTACCCTTCAGAAACCCTATTTCCCCCGGATGAGAGTCTCATCATGGGCGGCTTTCACCGCTGCATAATTCTTGACGACCGCTTCGCGGGATAATTTGCCCCGAAGGGCCTTTTCCAGATTTTCCAGCGATACCATGCCGGCGGCGCAGGCGAAGGCGCCCAACATGGGCGTATTGACCACCGGCGCCCCTTCCTTGATCAGATGCTGCTTGAGGGCGACGCCGGCGGCGTCCACCGTTGCCAGTCCGAACTCGTCGCCGACCTTGAAATTTTCCGGCGGCTGGGCCGTATTGATGATCACGAGCCCCCCCTTGCGGACCCTGCCCAGAATGTCCACGACGCCGAAGAGACTGTCATCAAGGACGACGGCGATGTCGGCCAGTTCCGTCTGCGAAAAGGTACGAATCGGGTCGTCGGCGATGCGCGTGGAAGCCGTCAGCGGCGCGCCGCGCCTTTCGGGGCCGAACGTGGGCGCAGACGTCACGCCCTTGAATCCTTCCAGATAGGCGGCTTCGGCCAGGATCTGCGCCGCAACGACCACTCCCTGCCCTCCCCTGCCGTGCCAGATCACTTCGTGCATATTACTGTCTCCCCCCTGTTTGCATATTAAAAATCATCATCCGTCGGCATCATGTTGATATCTACATAAACAAAAAGGCCATGGATTTTCGACCCATGGCCTTTAGGATACTGCTTATTTTTACGGTACTACACTTTCCTAAAAACGACGGGCGATGGGTTTAATCCCATCAAAATAAGAGAGAGGCACAATAACCCCAAGAGGCTTTCCGGATTCAATGCTTTTCTCTTTCCCATCGATGTCATTTTCATGCAGTCCTAACAAAAAAGTGAAGCGACATTAAAACAAAACAAATGCGATGTCAACCCATAATTTCAACACTGTCAAGAGCAAATAGAATGTCCGGTTTTGTAGCAAATGAATTGTCCGCTTTTTCTGTTCTT
>JAUSOK010000091.1 GCA_030656035.1 Syntrophales bacterium | reverse complement strand
GGCGAAAGCGGGAGTCCTGGAAAAATATAATGTCGAGGTGCTTGGCGTCCAGGTGGACGCCATCGAACGCGGCGAGGACCGGATCGCCTTCAAGGAAACCATGAACCGCCTGGGAATAGATATGCCTCTGAGCGAGCCGGCCTACAGCGTGGAAGAGGCGGAGAAAATCGCCGCGAAACTCGGCTATCCCGTCGTCATCCGCCCGGCCTACACGATGGGCGGTACCGGCGGCGGCCTGGTTTACAACCTGGAGGAGCTTCGCACCGTCGCCAGCCGGGGGATTGCCGCCAGTTTCATCGGACAGATACTCGTGGAGGAATCGGTCCTGGGTTGGGAGGAACTGGAGCTGGAAGTGGTCCGGGACGCCAAAAACCAGCTCATCACTGTCTGCTTTATCGAAAATGTTGACGCCATGGGCGTGCACACCGGCGACTCATTCTGCACGGCGCCCATGCTCACCATCAGCCCGGAACTGCAGCGGCGCTTGCAAAAACAGGCCTACGACATCGTTCAGGCCATCGAGGTCATCGGCGGCACGAATGTTCAGTTCGCCCACAATCCGGCGACGGACCGGGTCGTGGTCATCGAGATCAATCCCCGCACGTCGCGTTCGTCGGCGCTGGCCTCCAAGGCGACAGGTTTTCCCATCGCCCTGGTCTCTTCCATGCTGGCGGGCGGATTGACGCTCGATGAAATTCCCTACTGGCGGGAAGGAACGCTCGACAAGTACACCCCCTGGGGGGAATACGTGGTCGTCAAGTTCTGCCGCTGGGATTTCGAAAAGTTTCCCGGCGCCGAAGACAGGCTGGGCACCCAGATGCGGGCCGTAGGCGAGGTCATGAGCATCGGCAAGAACTACAAGGAGGCTTTTCAGAAATCCATCCGCTCACTCGAAAAGGGGCGCTACGGGCTTGGATTTGCAAAAGATTTTCATGAAAAATCTCTCGAAGATCTCATGGAACTTTTGGCCGAACCCTCCAGCGAGCGACAGTTCATCATGTATGAGGCCCTGCGTAAGGGCGCCGATGTGGAAACCCTTTCCCGGCGAACCTACATCAAGCGCTGGTTCATCGAGCAGATGAAAGAACTGGTTGAGCTGGAAGAGCAGATTCGCAAATATAAAGGCAAGAAACTGCCCGATGCGCTGCTGCGGCAGGCCAAGCAGGACGGGTTTTCCGATCGCTACCTGGCCATGCTGCTGGGCATCCGCGAGGAAGATCTCCGCGGACAGCGTCTGGCCATCGGCATGGGACAGAGTTGGGAAGCCGTCCCGGTCAGCGGCGTGGAAAACGCGGCTTACTATTTTTCCACCTACAACGCCCCCGACACAGTGGGCGTCAGCCCCCGACGAAAAATCATGGTGCTGGGCGGCGGGCCCAATCGCATCGGCCAGGGCATCGAATTCGACTACTGCTGCGTCCATGCCGCCTTTACGCTGCGTGATGAGGGCATCGAGTCCATCATGGTGAACTGCAACCCCGAAACCGTATCGACGGATTATGACACCGCGGACAAGCTCTACTTTGAACCTCTCACGGTCGAGGACGTTCTGAGCATCTATGAGAAGGAAAAGCCGGAAGGCGTGATCTGCCAGTTCGGCGGGCAGACGCCGCTCAATATCGCCGCCCAGTTGGCGGCGGCGGGCGTCAATATCATCGGGACGTCGCCGGAAACCATCGATATGGCCGAAGACCGCGACCGCTTCGGCAAGCTCATGGAGCAGCTCGGCATTCCCATGCCGGCTTCGGGCATGGCAAGCAAACTGGACGAGGCTCTGGCGGTCGCCGGGCGAATCGGCTATCCCCTGATGGTGAGGCCGTCCTACGTCCTGGGCGGGCGCGGCATGGAAGTGGTGCACGACGAAGAGATGCTCAAGCGCTATGTGGCGGCGGCCGTGGGCGTGACGCCGGAGCGCCCCATCCTGATCGACAAGTTCCTGGAAAACGCCATCGAGTGCGAGGCGGACGCCATTTCCGACGGAACAGACGCATTCGTCCCGGCCGTGATGGAGCACATCGAGCTTGCCGGGATCCATTCTGGAGACTCCGCCTGCGTGATTCCGCCCATCAGCATCCCCGCGCGGCACATCGACACCATTTGTGACTACACCCGCAAGATCGCCGTGGCTTTTAACGTCGTGGGTCTCATGAATATCCAGTACGCCGTCGCCAACGACGTCGTTTACATCCTGGAGGCCAATCCGCGCGCCTCCCGGACAGTGCCGCTGGTCTCGAAGGTCTGCAACATTTCTATGGCCCGTCTGGCCACGCAGATCATGCTGGGTAAAAAGCTGTCCGACCTCGACCTGAAAACCCGGATGATCCCGCATTTCGGCGTCAAGGAGGCGGTTTTCCCCTTCAATATGTTCCAGGAAGTAGACCCGCTGCTGGGACCGGAAATGCGCTCCACCGGTGAAGTGCTCGGGCTCGCCGATTCCTTTGGCCTTGCGTTTTACAAAGCAGAAGAAGCGGCACAGCAGGTCCTTCCCAACGAGGGTACGGTCCTGATCACCGTCAACCCGGGAGATCAGGAACGCGTTCTGGAAGTGGCCAGGGCCTTCACGGATCTCGGTTTCAAAATCAAGGCCACCAACGGCACGCATCACTTCCTCGCAGAGCATGGCGTGGAAGCCGAACCGATTTTGAAAATGCATGAAGGCCGGCCCAACATTGTTGATGGCATAAAAAATGAAGAAATACAACTTGTTATCAACACGCCAAGCGGCAAGCTCAGTAAACACGACGATTCCTACATCCGCAAAGCGGCCATCAGGTACAAGGTGCCCTATATCACAACGATTCCGGCGGCTGTCGCCGCCGCCAAGGGGATTGCCGCCTTCCGGAAGGGACACGGGCGGGCGAAGTCGCTGCAGAGCTACCACGCGGATATCAAATAAGACGGCTTCGTAAAAAGTCTTTTCGATTCATCCGGCTGATGCTTGCTTTTGATTTAAAGAGAGAATTGAAATGAGCCGCCTTTGATCTCTCGCTTTCACCGAAGGGTTAGGGATTGGGTTTATGCGGCGCCATTGAGAAAGTTGCCAGTATCAACCATACACTTGGAAATGGGCAAGATTGATTAATGAAAAATGGAGAAAATCGCCGTAAAGATTTTCTCCCCGCTGTCGTGATGCGTGTCGCTTTGGGCGATAATGACGGCCCCTTTCTCCTTCTTGTCATATACATGGGTAATGCGGCCCGTCGTGCTGAAGGTTCCCGATGTGGGAATGGGCCGGTGAAAGATCAGTTCCTGGCCGCCGTGCAGGATGCCCGACAGGTTCACGTTGGCCTCTTTTGCCGCCGCGAAGAAAAATTCCATGATCGTGGCAACGGAAAAGGTGGGAATCACTTTGAGGTTTTTTTCATAAACGAACGGGAGCTCGCCGAATCCGGCGCCGACGCCCAAGGCATAGATAATCACATCCCGCCAGGTATAATGGTGGACAAACGGCCCTATTTCCTTGTTGATCACAGTCAGATTGAAGGCCATATCATACCTCAGTTTCCGCTTCGGTCCAATCTTTCATCGATCGTCTGTTTCTTTCATCTGCCAGAAGATCGCGTTGGGATTGCAGCAGGGATCGACCACGCAGGTCGCGCAAAAATACGCGGGAACGACGGTTCCGCAGCCTTCCGCGAGCAGTTCGAAGCGGGCGCAAGCTTCGCAGAGGGGCTTTTTGCACCACGTGCAGGGCGTCCAGAATTTCTGTTTCCGGCAGTCCGTGCAAAGCTCGTCCATAACGCCTCCTTCAATCCATTTTTCCGCCGTAAGGATTGATCTTTTCATCGTCGGCGCAGGTCAGGCAGAAGGCCTTTGTGTCCACATGGCCGCAGCCGTATCCCCACATGTCAAACTTGCGGCAATCCACACACAGGGGCGTCTCGCAACCGTCGCAAAGAACGACGGACGGTTTCTGACCACACCGCCCGCAGATCTGGCTTCCATCTGTAACAATCATCTCGAAAATTCCCCGTTATATAAATTTTGGCGGCAGTTCGGGCGCACCGGCGAAGCCGAATCCCGGCAACACGATCAGCGTCGACGTTCCCTGGGCAATGAGCTTGCCGTCTTCACTGATGATTTCGGCCTCTCCCAGGCCCAGCGTTTTGCCCAGTTTGATGCGCTTTCCGCGCGCGATCAGTTTGCCCTCCTTGACCGGCGCCAGATAGTTGAGCTTAAGATCCACCGTGGTGATCCCTGTATTTTCATCGAGATCGCAAAAAGCCGACCAGAATGCTGCCGTATCGATGATGGAGGCGAGGGCGCCGCCGTGGACAAAGCCGAAGGCCTGGAGATGCTTTTCTTCCACCACAGCCTCCATCAGGGCATGCCCCGGCGACAATTCGAGGACATTCATCGACAGTAGCCGGAAATAGGGGCAATTATTGATCAGTTCACGCACGGCGTACAGGTAGTCCGGATTGAGTTTACGCATGGCCTTACCTAAGTCCTACTTCCCGGAAAACGCCGGGGGTCTTTTTTCAAAAAAGGCGCGCAGGCCTTCTTTGTAATCAGCCGTCTTCGCGGCCCGGATCATGCCGGACCGTTCGCGCTCCAGCTGGCGCTCCAACTGGTCGAGCATGGCATGATTGATATTTTCCTTGGCAATGGCATAGGATCGGGTCGGCCCCTTGGACAGCCTCATCGCCATCTCCGCGGCGACTCTTTGCAGATCGCCATCCGCAACGACCCGATTGACAAGTCCCCAGGCGAGGGCCTGCTCGGCGTCGAAGACCGGATCCAGAAAAATCAGCTCCTGGGCCTTGTTGAATCCGATGAGGCGCCCTACCGTCAGCGCCCAGGCGCCGTCCGGCACAAGCCCCAGATTGGTATAGGCCTGCCGGAATCGGACGGAGGATGCGCAGATGCGCAGATCGCAAGCCGCCATGAGGCTCATCCCGCCGCCGCCCACGGCACCGTTGACTGCGGCGATCACGGGTTTCGGCAGGGCGCGGAGTCCAAGAATGCAGACGTTAAGTATTTTAATCAACTGCCGCAACGGATCGGACGGGTTCGTATCGATTTCCTCGCGGAAGGCAGAGATGTCGCCGCCGGAGCAAAAGGCCTTCCCTGCGCCGGTCAGGACAACGGCCCGCGTGTCGTCGTCATCGGCGCAGATCTCAAGGGCTCGGGCAAGGTCTTTGAAGAGCCCCTCATTCAGGGCGTTGTAGGCTTCCGGCCGGTTGAGCGTAATCGTCGCCGTCTGCGCCGCTTTCTCAAAAAGGATATTTTCAAACTGCATGCGTTCGGTCCTCCTTTGATCATTTATATCCGTACCTGTGGCGGAACGTCTTCGCCCCCTACAGACCCAGTTGCTCATGAATGTCCTGCATGGCCTTCAGGGCGATCCCCGCAAATTCATCAAGGGGGATGCCGATCCGCTCGCATTCGAGGATGGTTTCCCGGTTGACCGACGCTGCAAAGGCTTTCTCTTTCATGCGCTTCGTAACGGATTTGACCTTCACGCTGGCCAGTTTCTTGTCGGGATAAACCAGCGCCGTAGCGGCAATCAGACCCGTGATCGTCTCACCGGCGGCCAGGGCGTGCTGAAAGACCGTCGCCCGTTTTGTGCCTGCGACCATCTCGTTGTGCATCTTGACGGCTTCCACGACCTCCGGATCGACGCCTTTTTCCGTCAGGATGCGGGCGGCTTCGAGGCCATGAACAGTCAGATTGCCCAGGACCAGCTCAAGATCGAGATCGTGCAGTAGCCCCGCCAGGCCCCATTTTTCCTCGTCCTGCCCCAGGCGGCGCGCGAGCACTAGCATGACGGCCTCCGCGGCGTAGCTGTGGTTGAGCATGCGTTCATCCCGAACATGCTGCTTCAGCAGCGCAACCGCTTCGTCTCTGGTCATGGCCATCTCATCCTCCTTCTACAACCCACATAAAATTCACTCGGTTAAAATCGTTAACAAAGAGGCGCCTAAATCTCAAGGCAAAGTTGCAGGGGCATGGGGCGCCGCTGTCTCCGGCTCATTCTTCTTCATGGCTCTGATGTGCCGGATAATTGTCCCACCAGTAGTCTTCTTCGCTGTGCTGCCGGCAGATCACCTTCGCGAGGGACTCATAAGGCGTGCCGGGCCGGGTTTCTCTCCATCCGGAGACGGAAAAGGACGCACTCAATTTACGATCATTCCCGTCGTAATCTGCCGTTTCCAGAACGCGGTGCCGCTCAAGGGCGCATTCAATCTCGACGGACTCCGTCCGGTAGGCATAGTTTTCATAGCCTTCCACTGTCATCCCCTGCTCTTTCCTGGATTTCAGAATGTCCTCTTTGTACTCCCGCCCTTTCGGAACCACCTTGATCCATACCTTGGAAGCCGTATCGGAGATCAGCGTTATGCTGCCCTCGTCGAAATAAATGGCGTAATCGTCATCCTGGCCCAGAAGATCCCAGGGCGCCCCGACAGCGGCAGGCGGCAATGAGAAGAGAGCAAGCAATATAAAAATGACCAGTGTTTTTATATGCATCCGTAATCTGTGATTTTTCAGCGTCTCGGCTCCTGATTCCGGGATCATGTTATGGAAAAACGTCCCTGTAAAGCGATTCAAAACTGTCCTTGCCCGCAGCCAGTATCAGCGTCAGCGGCATGGCCGCCTTTGCCAGGGCCAGCATCCGGACCGTCACTGCACGGATGTCCCACTGGGCATGACGGTCGGCCCGGAGCCGGGCCATATGGTAGAGTTCCCGCGCATTGACCTTCATGGACACCCTTTTGCGGTGGGCGTTCGTCAGGATATAAGGCGCCGCTGCCGGGGCCTTTGCCCGGATCCGTTCGTAAACGGCCTCGCTTTGTTCGATGATATTCAAGAAGGCTTTGTCCATGCCGATGGCCGATACGGCCGGCGGAATCGTCACGCCCAGCGACGGATCATAATCCTGGCCGGTCAACGTGGCCATGCGGTGCCGCTTCAACTGGGCAAAGCAGCCGGCGCTGACCACCATTTCAAAATGAAGGTCCGCCTGTTCAAATTCCCGCAACACGGGATCGTAAGCCCGCAGATGGCGGAGGGCCGTTTTGACGAGGTCCTCTTTGTGCTGAGCGTCCATTCTGTCCACGATTTCAAGGCATTGCGCCATAGACAGCCGCGAGGATGAATGAATCAGCGACGCCAGAATTTTTTCGTCGGCGCGTGGCGTTGTCCCGCAAAGGACCACGGATTCCGGTTCAGGCTTCTGTTGATCTACTGTGAGAGACGCTACTTTTTCTTTCAGGGCCTGACGCGTCAGGCGGTCATAATCGGTGGCGTCGGTATAGCGGATCAGCGACGGCGCGATGTTTTTTGTCGCGTCGAAGAGCTTACGGCTGTATAATCCAGCCTCCGCGAGCGGATGGGCGGCGAAGCGGCGCAGCATGAGCTCAAGATTTCTGGCGTTGAGGGTCATGCCGAGCTGGGTCTCGGTGGCCAGGGCGATGATATAGCGGGCGTCCTCCTTCGCCCAGCCTTCCAGCATGGACCGGTTTTTGGGATCGGCGGCCAGATCCGGATGCCGTGCAAAGACATGGGGCCGGAGCTTCTCATAAAGGTCGTGATAGAAACGGTTCTGCTCGCGAATCATGGCGACGAAGCCTTCCTCCAGTCCCTCCTGGCGGATTTCTTCGGGGATCACAAAATCATCCTGCAGCAGGACGTAGCGCTGGGATTTTTCCGTATAGGAACAGAGCCGGAACTTCTCGATCTCCTCCACGAGCAGCCGGGAGACACCCAGCACATCAATGTTGAAGACGGCATGTTCGGCGATGGAGCTGTGCCCCATCTCAAAGACGATGTTGCGGTTCGACTGTCGGGCTTTGTCCACCTCCGCCCGGGCCAGATGCCTCAGTTCGTTGACCGGCTTGGGATTGCGGCTGATCCTCGCGTAGGCGGCGGCAATGGTTTCCGGGGTCAGCTCCCCGACCTCCGGCAGGGCGTTCCCAATGCTCCGAATCGTCTCGTAATCCAGATTATGGCCGGCCAGCATGATCTTCATGGTTCATCTCCTCACGATAATTTCACAAGCACCGCCTGCGACAGGGTCCTGCCCAGAAAACGCTCGCCGATGGTCTGAAAACGATAGGGAACGTCGGTGACGAAGAAACGGTACGCCGGCCGGATACGGGCTGGATTCAAAAGCTTTTCCTGCGCAAGCAGGTCGGAAGCGATCGCCGCCATCGCCTCCGCCGAATCGACGAGGCGGATCTGCGGCCCCAGAAGCTGCTCAAAAAGGGGCTTCAGCAGCGGGTAATGCGTGCATCCCAGCACGAGCGTGTCGATATGCTCCGCCAGGACCGGCTTCAGGTATTCCTGCGCCGTCAGGCGCGTCACGGGGTGATCCAGCCAGCCCTCTTCGACGAGCGGCACGAAAAGCGGACAGGCATGGGAATAAATCCTCACGCGCGGATCATAGCGGTGAATGGCCCGGGCATAGGCGTTGCTGTTGATCGTGGCGGGCGTGCCGATGACGCCCACTTGCCTGCTTTTTGTTTCGGCGGCGGCCCGGCGCGCACCGGCGTCGATGACATCGAGAACCGGAACGGGCGACATCTCCCGGACCGGTTCACCGGCCACGGCAGCGATCGTGTTACAGGCGACAATAAGGAGCTTCACCTTCTGTTTAAGAAGGAATTCGGTGATTTGCGTGGCATAAGCGGTAATGGTCTCCACGGACTTGACGCCATAGGGAACCCGGGCGGTGTCGCCGAAATAGGTGATGTTCTCGAAAGGCAACCGTTCCATCAGGGCGCGCACGACGGTCAATCCGCCGACACCGGAATCAAAGACGCCTATGGGATGGGTCGGATCAAGATTCATGGGGCCTCCTGCGTCTGATCTTCCTCGTTCTCGTTATCCGTAACCGGAGCGGGCGGGCGCTTCCGGCTTCCGGCGTATAATTCATACTCCAGCAGCCGGCATTCGATTTCGCCGTTAAAAAAGGGGATTCTGCGTTTTGTTTTGAGACCGATCTTTTTGGCAAGGGCCGGATTGCCGGTAAAAATATACCCCCGATAGCCCGGCCCCTGCTGCTTGAAAAAATCGCCGACCCCCTGATAAACGGCCTCGAGCGCAGCGATCTCCCCCATGCGCTCTCCATAAGCCGGATTGAACATGATCATTCCGTTACCCTCCGGCACGGGCGTTTCACGGTAATCGCAGACGGCAAAGTCGATCAGGTGATCCACCCCGGCAGTCCGGGCATTTTGCCGCGCCGCATCAACGGCTTCCCGCCGGACATCCGTGGCCACGATCTTCCCCGGTAACTGTTTCCGGACCGCTTTTCTGGCCCGGGTCCGCATATCCCGCCAGTGGGACGGCGTAAATCCCTTCAGATGCATGAATCCGTAATTGGTTCGCACGAGCCCCGGCGCCCGGTTCAGAGCGATCAGGGCCGCTTCGATGGCAAGCGTCCCGCTGCCGCACATGGGATTGATGAAATGGCCTTCCCCCTGCCAGCCGGCGGCCAGGAGCACCGACGCCGCCAGGGTTTCCTGCATGGGCGCCTGCAGTGGGATTTTCCGGTAGCCCCGTTTGGACAGGGAGTCGCCGGAAGTGTCCAGATAAACCAGCACCTGGTTATGCTTCCAGTAAAGATGGATCACCGTGCGGTCCCGGGCCGCACCGGAGTCCGGACGCCGGTCGCTGACCTGCCGAAACCGATCCGCCACGGCATCTTTGCCTTTGAGGTTGACGATGCGGCCGTCGCGAATGGCCGGAGTATCGGCAAAGGATGTGACGCAGACATAGCCGTCTGTGTCCAGGACCTCTTCCCAGGAAAGCCGCACCAGGCGGCGGTAGAGGTCATCGAGGGTGTTCGCCGTGAAGGCGTGATAGAGATAAAGAACCCGATGCGCGGTGCGCAGATTCAGATTGAGCGTCATGGCGTCTTCGAGGGCGCCTTCCGTTTCGACCGCCGCTTCGCCCACTGCATGAACCGGAAAATTCAGGTCACGCATCTCGGCCTGCAGGTAAGGCGAAACCCCTTTGGCACAGGTTGCAATGATTTTACTCTTTTTCATCCAGAATGACATTGCCATCCCTAACACAAATTGCTGCAAATGGACAGGAAAAGAGATTGATTAAATCGGGAATCTTTAGTAGTTTAGTCGCTAAATAAAAAACTTGGAAACATCGGGAAACTTTACGCCGTGGACCCTAAAAAAGTACAATCGCTTCTCTTTATCAGCCTCCTGGGGCTGGTCACCCTGGCGTTTCTCTACCTGTTGAAACCCTTTTTTATACCCCTTTTCTGGGCAGCGGTCATCGCCGGTATTTTCAAGCCGCTCTATAATCATCTCCTGGTCAAACTGAAGCGCCCCAATCTCAGTGCTTCGCTGATGCTTTGCCTGATCGCCCTGATTATCCTTCTTCCTGCCGGTTTCATTGTCCGTCTGCTGGTGACCGAATCCATGCAGATCTATAATTCCATCAGCGCCGATACGGGCGCCATTGAACAGAAAGTCCGGGACACCGTAAATATGCTGACCAACCATTCCTATGTGAGATCATTCAATGTGGATGACCAATTCCTCATTGAAAAGTTTCGTCAGGCGGCCAGGAACATCGCCAATTATATCTTTGTGCACCTGACTAGCGTCACCCAGAATACCGTCGTGTTTCTCATTCAATTCGGCGTGATGATCTACGCCCTCTATTTCTTTTTCAGAGACGGCGACAGGATCCTAAGGCAGGCCATGCGGATGTGCTTTCTGGAATCAGGCAGGGGAAAAATCCTCTATGAAAAGTTTGTCGCCACGGCACGGGCAACCCTCAGGGTGACCATTCTCCTGGGGGGATTGCAGGGGATCTCCGGAGGGATCATCTTTTATATCGCGGGCATTGAAGGGTCCATGATCTGGGGCCTGCTTATGACAGTGCTGGCGATCCTGCCCGGCGTCGGCTGTGCGATTATCTGGGCGCCGGCGGGAGTCATCATGCTGCTCGGCGGTCACCTCTGGGAAGGCGTCGCCATTCTGACCTTCGGCGTTGTGGTGATCAGCTTGGGGGACAACCTGTTGCGGCCCATGCTCATCGGCGGCGATGTGGAGCTGCATCCGCTTTTGATTTTTCTGTCGACCCTTGGCGGTCTGGTAGTTTTCGGCCTGTCCGGCTTTGTCATCGGCCCGATAATTGTGTCGCTCTTTCTGGCCATCTGGGATATGTACGACCAGAGTTCCGGGAACGCATCAACCGATTTTGAATCATGATCGCGATGCTGAAAGTATTTGCAATTCAAGCGATCTTGTGGTTTAGGAAGCGCAGGGGGCGTGACAACTTACAGAATACTTGCACAAACAGCAGAAAAATGAGGATCGGGCCTATGTTCAAATCACGGATAAGGCAGCGTATAAACCCATCCATAAAATGCGCCGTTCCGGCGATGGTCTCCCTGTTTCTCCTTTTTTTCGTAACCGGCTGCGCACCGACCCTTTACTCCGTAGATCTGAAATACATGACCTCCGACACCGCTCCGCCGGCGGCCGTTGGCGGTCATAAATCCATCATGACTGTTGCCGCTTTTAACGACGCGCGTCCCGGCGGAAAGGATCTGCTGATTGGCCGGGTCACCACCGCCCTCGGCGGCCAAACCTCCGTTATTCCAAAAAACATGGATCCGTCGGCCGCTGTTTCCACCATTGTGAAGGATGTCCTTGTCAAATCAGGGTATCAGGTTTCTGTCACCATGCCAGCCTGGAATCTTCAGGAAAGCGACATCCGGAAGGAATGGGGCAACCTTCTCATCGGCGGCAACATTGTTGAACTGGAAGTCGTCTGTCAGAACGACATTCCGATCAAGACATACGACTCCCGGTTCAGGGTGACAATGGTGATTGCGGATGTCCAGACCGGAAAAATCATTCATCAGGTCTCGACAGCAAGCAGCAATTCACTGGAACATGTATATTTTTCTGAAGAAATGCTTGGACAGCAGATCAGCAGCGCCATTACAGAAGCTGTCGTAAAGGCTTTCGAAGGCGACGCCTTGAAGGAAAAAATTCAGAACGCCCTGAAGTAACCATCACAAACCACTGGGTTCGACACAATCCTGCAACCATCCCCGAAAGACCTTATAAAAAGCCACCGCGCCGCGTTGCGCGCCGCCCAAGCATATGATAAGGTCCGCCCGTCTTTCAAGTTAAGCGAGGTGTTTATAACGATGCAACCATCAGATATTATTAATAAAGCAAAATCATCGGGGAAAAACGCCCTGACAGAGGCGGAATCCAAACAGCTCTTGAAATATTACGGCATCCCTGTGGTCGCGGAGTGGATTGTCAAAACCGAAGCGGAGGCCGTACGGCAGGCGAAGGAAACCGGATTCCCCGTCGTCCTGAAGGGGCTGGGAACAACATTGACGCACAAGACCGAGCGCGGCCTGGTCAAGTTGAACCTTCGAAACGCAACCGAGGTTCAAAGGGCCGCCCGGCAGGTGATCCGGGCGGCGGGACCGGACCTGGAGGGGTTGCTGATCCAGCCCATGCTCAAAGGAAAGCGTGAATTCGTCGCCGGACTCTTCAACGATGCCCAGTTTGGCCCGGTCGTCATGTTCGGGCTGGGCGGCGTTTTCACCGAGGCCCTGGACGACGTGGTCTTCCGCATCGCCCCGCTGGACGAGATCCAGGCCGGTCGGATGCTCGATGAACTGCGATCTGCCGATCTCCTGGGTCCTTTCCGCGGCGAGCAACCGGCCAATCGGCGGCAGCTTATCCAGGCGCTTGTCGGACTGTCCCGCCTGTCTGCGGAACTGCCCGACGTAACGGAAGTGGATGTCAACCCGCTGCTGGTCGGCGCCGACGGGCAAGTAGCGGCTGTCGACGCCCTTGTGATTCTCGGCCAGCGGCCGGTCGCGAAAGCAGTCCGCCCGCCAATTGATCCCCGTGCGATCGGCAATCTCTTCTATCCCCGGTCCGTTGCCTTTGTGGGGGCATCGGCCGAATTCGGCAAGTGGGGACACAGCCTTTTTTCCATCCTGACAGCGGGTCATTACAAAGGCTCGATTTATCTGGTTAATCCCAAAGGCGCCGATATTGCGGGCCGGCCGGTTTACAAAACCGTCATGGACATTCCCGGGCCCGTCGATCTGGCCGTTGTCACGATCCCCGCGGCCGGGGTCCGGGCCCTGATTCCGGAATTGCAGGCCAAAGGCGTCAAAAACATGCTTTTGATCAGTTCGGGCTTCAGCGAAACGGGCGAGCAGGGCAGGCAAATGGAGGAAGACATGGCCCGGGAAGCCCGTGCAGCGGGCATTCTGATTCTGGGACCCAATACGATGGGAATCTGCAACCCCCATCTTTCCTTTTATTGCACGGGAACACACACATGGCCGAAGCCCGGCTCCATTGCGCTGGTCGCCCAGTCGGGTAACCTGGGCACGCAGCTTCTTGTCTTTGCGGAAAGCGAGGACATCGGGATTCGCGCCTTCAGCGGCTCAGGCAATGAGGCGATGATCACCATTGAGGACTACCTGGACGGATTTGAAATCGATGAGCTGACCCGCACCGTGGTGCTTTACATTGAAAGCGTCAAGAACGGACGTCGTTTTCTGGAATCGGCTCGCCGGGTCGGCCGGAAAAAACCCGTGATCGTCCTCAAGGGCGGGCGCACCGATGCGGGAAACCGCGCCGCCGCAAGCCACACCGGGGCGCTGGCCTCGAACATCCGCATTTTTGAAGCAGCCTGCCGGCAGGCCGGCATCGTCCTGGTGGAACAGCCCATGGAACTGTTAGATCTTTCGGCAGCCTTCTCGTCGCTGCCGCTGCCGAGGGGAAATCGGGTCGGCATCGTTACGCTCGGGGGCGGCTGGGGGGTCGTGGCTTCAGATCTATGCGCAGAGCAGGGCCTGGAAGTTCCGTCGCTCGAACCCGACATGATCGCCCGCATCGATCAGATTCTCCCCTCTTACTGGAGCCGCTCTAATCCCGTCGATCTCGTGGCCGAAATGAATCCGCAGGTCGCGATGACTATAACAGAGGAACTTTTGAAGTGGGATCGCTGCGATGCCGTGATCCATCTGGGCATCCTGGGACGCATGATCTTCGTCGGGCCACTGATCCGGTCCTCGCTGACAGCAGATCCGACGCTTAACCGGACAATGTTAGACGAAATTCCCCGCCTTATGCGCCAGTTTGAGGCGGAATACATCCGTTTCATTGTGAAACTGATGGAAAAATACGGCAAACCGGTCATCGGCGTCAGCCTCATGGGCGATGAACAGACGCGAACAGTGGTCGAAATCGAAGGAAGCCCCTATAAGAGCGTCTCCTTCCTGACGCCGGAGCGTTCCGTCAAGGTCCTGGCCAAGATGGTCGGCTATCAGCGCTGGCTGCAAAACGAAGGAGAAACGCAATAATGTCTGTTTATCCGTGCACTTCTTTGACGGCTTATTTTTCGACTTTATGCGAATTCGTCTTCTTTTACGGCGTCAGGGAAGAATCTTGATGCGCTGTTCCGTCGGATTGCTGATCGAACCAAGACTTTTCAGGTAGTCCCGGAAGGCGTCGCTGTCAATAATCCCCGTATCGCTGCGGAAGCTTTCAGCGCTTTTGAAAGTGGCAAATCCGTCTCCGGCGGCGGCCACGAAGGCATTGACGACCATGCGATAAACCGCCCCGGAATTTACCGGCTGATACACGCCGTTATGGTCTTTTACGGCAAGGGCGGACACACGCGTCCCCCTGGCGGCACTCGGCCGCACCGAGAAACCGGCCCCGGCTATGTAAGGCATGACCAGCGGGTTTTTTCCCGGATATTTCCGCAGCAGGAAATCAATCCCCTCTTCAAGGGCCGTTTGCAGTTCCGCCCCGGTCAGGTCAACCAGCACCAGCGTATTGCCGAACGGCATCACCTCCAGGACATCACCTACCGAGATTGTCCCGGCAAGCAGGTCTTTGCGTATACCGCCGTTATTGAGCAGCGCAATGTGGGCGCCGGGAACCGCCGCCTGCATGGAGTCGGCCGCCAACGGACCCGGGCCGCTGTTTAACCCTCGGACAATATCATCTGCCGCGGTTGCCACCTCCACGGAACGGTAGGCGGCAACCTGCCGGGCATAGGGAGCAAGCCGCTCCCGCACTTCCGGACATTCAGGGATGATGCGTGCTGCGCCGCTATCTGTCAGTGCCTGCAGTATCCGGCGGTACGCGTCGCTGTCCGGCGGCGCCGGAGCATTGTTCTGGACAAACTGGTCGCCCACCGGAATGGTGATCCCGGCGCTGTATCCGTCCACCTCCCCGTCCGGCGAAAAACGTACATGAACCTTGCCGATGACGTGTCCCCACTGCCAGGCCTGCAGCACCAGCACCGGCCTGCCGTCCAGCGCCGTCAGTTCGGTGGGATATGGCCCCTCCGGTGTCAGCCCGATTGTCGTGAGTCGACCGGCATCTCCCAACAGCGAGTGACTGTGGCCGCCGACAATGATGTCAAGCCCTGAAACCCGGGCGGCCAGCGCCTTATCCTGCTGGTACCCAAGGTGAGACAGCAGGATGATCTTGTTTATGCCCAAAGCCGTCAACGCCTCGACCTGCCGACGGGCGCTGACCACCGCATCATTGAAAACGGCGCTGCCCACATCCATAGTCATCTGGGGCGTGTCCTCGGTCGTGACGCCGATGACGGCCACTTTTTCGCCGTTGATCTCCCTGATCAGATAAGGATTCACCAGCGGGGCAATGGTCGGTTCGCCGGAGAAGTCGATATTGGCCGAAAGCCAGGGAAAGCGGCTCCGACCTATCCATCCTGCAATCGTGCCTGTACCCCGGTCAAACTCATGGTTGCCGAAGGTCATGGCGTCAACCCCCAGCATGTTCAGGAAGTCGTACTCCAGCGTTCCGTTGAACAGGGCAAAGTAGAGGGTGCCCTGCACCGCGTCCCCCCCATGGAGTAAAAGCAGGTTGGGATGCTCCACCCGCATCCCGTCCAGGGCGGTTTTGATGCGGGCAAAGCCGCCAAGCTGGGCGGTTGTCTTCACGCCATTGACCGTCAGGTTGACCGCTGCCGGCTCCATATGGGAGTGTGTGTCGTTGAAATGCACAATGGAAAGCGTAAAGGATGACGACCGGCTGCCGCTGCAGGCCACCGCAAGGGCAAGAAAAAGCACGCCCAGAAATGTCATGCCATGGCGCAACAGTTTTTTCATTCGCATCCGGGTCATCCGTATCCCCTCGCGGAACGATAGCCCAGAGGCGGTAACCTTGTCCAATAAATTTTTTATTGACCCCCGCAAGGCTTCATCGTATGGATGGGCTCCATGAGTCAGGAGATGGACATCCGTGAGCGTAATCTACATGGTCCGGCACGGCCAGGCGTCGTTCGGAAAGGAAAACTATGATCAGCTCTCCGAAAAAGGTCGGAAACAATGCGGGATCCTCGCGGAATATCTGATCCGGACGGGGTTGTCTTTTGACGCCGTTTATGCCGGCGACATGGCGCGGCAGAAGGATACCGCGCGGGAAATGAGCGCGACCTATCGGGCACATGACCGCAGCCTGCCGGAGCTGCGCGTCATGCCTGAATTCAATGAATACAGCTCCCGAGACATCATCATGGCCCATATCCGGGACGTGGCTCAGGAGGATCCCGGCATGAAAACGGATATGGAGCGCCTCTATGTCGATAAAAGGGCCTTTCAGCGGGTCTTTGAAAAAATCATGGCGCGCTGGATCTCGGGAGAGGCCGACAAACCGGGCGTCATCCGCTGGCGGGATTTCTGCGAACGCGTGCAATCCGGCCTGCGGAAAGTCATGGCGGAAAACGGTCGAAAAAAGAAAATCCTGATCTGCACGTCCGGCGGTCCGATTTCCGCGGTGGTGCAGATGGCCCTGGATCTGTCCGATGAGAAAGCCCTGCGCATCGCCTGGCATATTGCCAATACGTCGGTGACGACCTTTGTCTATGATGACGACCGGGTAGAGCTCACGGGTTTCAACCATACCGCACACCTGGAATTACTAAATGATTACGAATGGATAACATACAGGTAAGCCTTGTGGGTAGGGTCACGGCTCTGAAACACCCTGTCAGGACCGGGGTGCGAAAATCAAACGTCTCCGGGCATTTAAGCAAAGCAGGAGGTCAATAATGGAATTTACCATATCTGAAAAAATGCAGGCCGTCACCGGGATGATGGCGGAATTTGTGGAAAAGGAGCTGATTCCGCTGGAGCCCGAATTTCTGACGAAAGACTTCAAGGCGATGCTGCCAGAACTGGCCGAGAAGCGTCGCATGGTCAAGCAGATGGAGCTATGGGCCCCCAACCACCCGAAAGAACTGGGCGGAATGGGGCTGGATCTCATGGAACATGCATTGGTGTCGGAAGTCCTGGGCCGCTCGCCTCTGGGGCATTACGTTTTCGGCTGTCAGGCGCCCGATGCGGGAAACATCGAAATTCTCCATAAATACGGCACGGAAAAACAAAAGGAGCAATACCTGATACCATTGGTGGCAGGGGATATCCGGAGCTGCTTTTCCATGACGGAGGTAGAGCTTCCGGGATCCAATCCCGTCATGATGGATGCGACGGCCGTCAAGGATGGCGATGATTACATCATCAACGGCCAGAAGTGGTATTCCAGTTCCGCCGACGGCGCCGCCTTCGCGATCGTGATGGCTGTCACCAATCCGGAAGCGGCCCCCCATCTGCGGGCGAGCATGATTATCGTACCGACGGATACGCCGGGCTTCAATCTCGTGCGGAACCTCTCCGTCATGGGCCATACGGGCAGCGACTATTTCAGCCACGCGGAAATTCTCTATCAGTCCTGCCGGGTCCCTCGGGAAAATCTGCTGGGGCCGGAAGGCTTCGGCTTTGTCATTGCCCAGGAAAGACTTGGACCGGGTCGGATTCATCACTGCATGCGCTGGATCGGCGTCTGCCACCGGGTCTTTGACCTGATGTGTGCGCGGGCATCGGAGCGGATCATCTCACCGGACGGCAAGACCCTGTCCACCCGGCAGATTATTCAGTCCTGGATCGCCGAGTGCGCAGCCGATATTCAGGCGGCCCGCCTGATGACCCTCCATGCGGCCTGGAAGATCGAGAACCTGGGCGTCAAGGAGGCGCGGGAGGATATCGCGCTCATTAAATTTTTCGTCGCCAATGTCATGCAGGCGGTCATCGACCGGGCCCTGCAGGTTCATGGCGGCCTCGGGATGACCGACGATACGATCATTGCTTTCCTGTATCGGCACGAGCGGGCGGCCCGGATTTATGATGGACCGGATGAGGTGCACAAAATGGCCGTCGCCAGAAGGATCATCAAGGGGTATGCCGGCAGAAAGGTCAAATAGAAAAATCGGGCGTAATAGGAATGAACTGGTGGATTTTATCGACAGAACAAGACCGATTCGCGAGGGCGAGACGTTTGAGACAGACAAGGTCGAGGCGTTCCTGAAGGGCGCCATTCCGGGGCTTGAAGGAACCCTGACGGTCGAGCAGTTTCCGGGCGGCCATTCCAATCTGACCTATCTGTTGAAGGTGGGCGACCGCGAGCTGGTCTTCCGGCGGCCTCCATTCGGCAGGAAAGTAAAGACCGCCCATGACATGGGCCGGGAATACCGCATACAGAAAGCCCTGAAACCTTTCTTTCCCTATTGTCCGGAGCCGCTGGCCTATACGGAAGATGAGTCGATTATCGGCTGCCC
>JAUSOK010000087.1 GCA_030656035.1 Syntrophales bacterium | reverse complement strand
TAAAATATCTCATAAAATCATGATATTGTCCGGCAAGGGCGGTGTTGGAAAAAGCACCGTGGCCGTAAACCTTGCTCTCGCGCTGGCCCTGGAGGGCAAGCGGGTCGGCATTCTGGACCTGGATTTTCACGGTCCCAGCATCCCCAAGCTCCTGCGTCTCGAAGGACAACCCCTGAAAATGGCGGACAACCAGATCATCCCGGTGGAATTCGCTTACGGCATTCAGGTGATGTCCATGGGGTTTCTGCTGCCGGATGAGAATGCGGCGGTTATCTGGCGGGGTCCTCTAAAAATGGGGGCCATCAAACAGCTCCTTTCGGAGGTCCGCTGGGGCGACCTGGACTACCTCATCATTGACTTTCCCCCGGGAACCGGCGATGAAGCCCTCTCGGCGGCGCAGCTCCTGCCGGAGAGCGACGGCGCCGTCATCGTCACAACGCCCCAGGATCTCTCCCTGACGGATGTCCGCAAATCCATTGACTTCTGCCGGCAGGTGAAGGTCCCCATTATCGGCGTCATCGAAAACATGAGCGGCCTCGTCTGCCCCCACTGCCAGACTCTCATCGACGTCTTCAAGCGGGGCGGCGGCGAGGTCATGGCAAAAGAGCTGAACGTGCCTTTTCTATGCCGCATCCCCCTGGAGCCCCTTATTGTCGAGGCCTCCGATCAGGGAACACCGTTCATTTACCATTATGGTGAAACGGAAGCAGCCAAAGCATTTGCCAAGGCAGTCGAACCCCTTCTCCACCTTAAGGACAACTATAAGGATAAAGATATGAAAACAAAACCTGCGACGACAAGCAAAGAATCTGCGAAAACCGTGAAAATAGCCGTCCCAATCGAAAACGGGCGCCTGTGCAATCATTTCGGCCATTGCGAGACCTTCGCCCTCATGGATGTGGATATCGAGAAAAAAACCATTGTCCGGCGGGAGGATATTCCGGCGCCGCCTCACGAGCCAGGCCTGCTCCCAAGCTGGCTCCAGGAAAGAGGCGTGAACACGATCATAGCCGGCGGCATGGGTTCACGGGCTCTGGGGCTTTTCGCGGAAAGGGGCATCCAGGTCATTGTCGGCGCCGCCCCGGGCGATCCGGAAACAATCATTAATAACTATCTCATAGACGCTCTTGTTACGGGACAGAACGTCTGCGATCATTGAAGGCTGAAGGAGTTGGCCACATGGATACATTGGTCCCCCACCGGTTTTTCCTGACCAAGGGCGTCGGCGTCCACAAGGAAGAACTCCATTCCTTCGAACTGGCCCTGCGCGACGCCGGCATCGAAAAATGTAACCTGGTGCAGGTGTCGAGCATCCTGCCGCCGGGCTGCAGAATGATTTCCAGGGTGAAGGGACTGAAGCTGCTTCAGACCGGCGCCGTCACCTATTGCGTCATGAGCCGCTGTTTCAGTTGCGAACCGCGCCGTCTGATCGCCGCTTCCATCGGCTGTGCCATTCCCGCCGACCGCAACACCTACGGCTATATCAGCGAGCATCACGCCTTCGGGCAGACGGAAAAACAGGCAGGGGACTATGCCGAAGACCTGGCCGCCGCCATGCTGGCATCGACCCTGGGCATTGATTTCAACGTGGATGAAAGCTGGGACGAAAAAAAGGAAATCTTCAAGATCAGCGGTAAGATCGTCGGGACCCGGAATATTACACAATCCAGTGTCTTGAAAAACCAGGGATATACGACTGTGATCGCCGCCGCGGTCTTTATTCTTTGAACCTTGGGGGGATGCTATTCATGCCGATTTACGAATACCGATGCGCCCGGTGCGGCGCTGTCTCCGAGTTTATCGAGGGGATGACGGGAGCCGAAGAAACCAGGCCGTGCAGCGCATGTGGCAGCAGTGAGACGACGCGCATGCTGTCCCGGGGCGTGCAGGCCCGGGGCCAGGGAATTATTGCCGACCGGGGCGGAAGCACCTGCTGCGGCCGGGAGGAACGGTGCGATCGACCGCCTTGCGGCGATGGAAGCGCTTGCCGGCGATAATTCATTCATCAACGAGGTGCAACATGAAAGAAAGCGAAAACGCAACACAGAAATCGAGGTGGATGTTCTTTTCCGAACGAACGCTGGATTATGGAATGAATCCGGCGTATTACGGAGACATGGATCGGCCGGACGGTCATGCCCGTATCACCGGTTTCTGCAAAGACACCGTTGATATTTACCTGCGCGTCAGGGAAGGAAAAATCGAGGAGGCGAAGTTCATCACGGACGGATGTCTGTACAGTCTTGCCGCCTGTAACGCCGCCTCCCATCTGGCAATCGGGAAAACTCTTCACCAATGCCTCAGCATCGACCAGCGTTCCATTATCGAGCATCTGAATGGCCTTCCGGACGATCATGCCCATTGCGCGCTTCTGGCGGCGGCAACGCTTCATAAGGCTGTGATCGACTATGTTCTTAAAAATTAGACGCCGGCTGCGACCACATCGAACCCGTCAAAAAACCTCTCAAAAGTCAGGGAGCGGCACTCAAGGCCATCCCGTCAGAAGATGAAGGATCAAATTTTACTGTAAAGGAGAACAAAATCATGCCACGAGGAGACGGAACAGGCCCCATGGGATCAGGCGGCGGGCAGGGCCAAGGTCGAGGCGGCCGGAGACCAGGCCGCATGGGCGGACCTACTGCGTCGGGATCCGCAGGCGCCTGCGTGTGCCCACAGTGCGGGCAAAAGGAGCAACATAAACGGGGTGTTCCTTGCTTTGAGAGGAAATGCCCGCAGTGCGGGACTGCGATGATCAGGGAATAGAAAAATAATCCTGATCACAAAAAAGGAGATCGCTTTCATGCCAGGATATGAGGGAGCCGGCAAGGCCTGCTGCAGCCCCAAGGTTTGTTGCAGAAAACCGTCATGCGGGGACAAGGAATGATGACAACCGGTTATAAGCATGTTTATGGTCCCGTCCTTTCGCGACGCCTGGGCCGCTCTTTGGGGGTCGACCTCGTGCCGTTCAAGACGTGTACCTATGACTGTGTCTATTGTCACCTTGGGCGCACAACGAACAAGACCATTGAGCGAAAAGAGTATGTGGCGATCGATGATGTTCTTGCGGAGCTGGAAAGGAAACTTAGCGCCGGTCCTGCGCCTGACTTCATCAGCCTGGCGGGTTCGGGAGAACCGACGCTGAACCTCCACATCGGTGATCTTATCGGCAGGATCAAAAACCTGACCCGGATTCCCGTCGCTGTCCTTACCAATGGGTCGCTCTTGTGGATGCCGGATGTCAGGGATTCTCTGATGAATGCCGACCTGGTGATCCCATCACTGGATGCAGGCGACGAAAGCCTGTTCCAGCACGTAAACCGTCCGCATGGAAATATCGTTTTTGAATCAATGATTGAGGGCCTCGCCGTGTTTACGGAAAAATTTCCCGGGGCCGTGTGGCTGGAGGTTTTCCTGCTTGCCGGGATTACGGGGCTCCCTTTCGAGGCGCTAAAGATCGCCGCCATCACAGGACATATCCATCCCGAATGGGTTCAACTGAACACCGTTTGTCGTCCACCCGCCGAGGAGTTCGCGTTTTCGCTTTCCAGGGAACAGATGCTGGCCCTGAAGAATTTATTCCCAGGGCCGGTGGATATTATTAGTGAGAATGTGCAAAACAATAATCGCACCTCCGCCCTGTTGAAGCCCGGAGTTAAGGACATCCTGGCGTTACTGCGCAGACGCCCCTGCACCTCCTGGGATGTTGCGCGTGGTCTTGGCATGCATATAACGGAAGCGCTCAAGCACCTCGAAGCACTGAGCGCCACCGGGAAGGCGAAAACAGTCGTCACGGGCGGACAGCATTTCTACGTTGTATCCGGCGCGAAAAAGACATCGAAACAGTGACATGAATTTAATGATTATCAGAGCTATTCGCTGCGGCAGCTTTACGTCGCCAGAAAAATATGAGATGATAAATCATGAAGACGCAATCCCTTGTTTGCCATCCCATCGGCATCATCCATTCCCCCTACCGGGATTTGGCGGATATGCCCATTCAGCCCACAGGCGCCACGGGCGTTGCGGGAACGGTGGCGGTCGACGAAAACTATCGGGAAGGACTTAAGGATGCGGATGGGCGTTTCAGATCATAACGGGGTATTACCGTTGAGATAACACTTCAATCCCAAGGAGGTACTCATGTTTCACGAAGACAGATGCGATTTTTGCGGAGATTGTCTGGCCCGGTGCCATTATCTGCCCTTTGATCAGAAAAGCGGCTCAGAAGCGTTCAAGAAGCTGGTTCAGGGAGAAAAGGTGGATTGGCTGTACGACTGTGTTACCTGTATCGCCTGCAACGAATACTGCCCGAAGGACGCGCGCCCCTTCGACCTGATCCTGAAAAAGATGGAAGAGGCCGGGGACTTC
>JAUSOK010000051.1 GCA_030656035.1 Syntrophales bacterium | reverse complement strand
TTGATTTCAGCCATCAGGTTTTGCGCCGTATCGCGGTCGATCTGAAGTTCGTCCAGATCGATGCCGATGCGATAGTCAAAATTCAGCTTGCCGTCGTTGAGCAGCCCTCCCGCGGGATAGGGGCGCCGATCGACAATGGCGATCCTGTCGATGCCCAGGCGCTCAAGCCAGATCGCGGCAAACAGGCCGGCCGGGCCGGAACCGATAATCAGGACGTTATAGGCATTCATAAATCTTTAATCTCTGTATATCAGGTCGATTACGGTAACCTCCGGGGGCGCAAGAAAACGGATCGGCGGCCCCCAGGTCCCGGCGCCCCGGCTCACATACAGACGGGAATCCTTCGGCAGATCATAATAACCGGAATGGTATGGAAAAACAAGCCTTGTGAGCAGGACAAACGGATAGATCTGTCCCCGGTGGGTATGCCCGGAGAGCTGCAGATCGAAAAGCCCCAGGCTCTCCGGCTCGATAACGGGCCTGTGCTTGAGCAGCAGGGTAAAGGTCTCTTTCGGAAGTTTTGCAAGCAGCCCTTTTTCAGAGACGTTTTTATAAAGGCCGAAACGCTCTCCCGTCGAATCATCCACACCGGCGATGCTGATCAGTCCGGCCAGCGTCAGGGCTTCCCCGCGCAGCACCAGAAATCCCGCCTGCCGGTGAAAGGCCAGCGCCTGTCCGATGCCCGCGAAAAACTCATGGTTTCCGGTGACGGCGAACTTCCCGTATTTGGGCTGGATATCTCTGAACAGTTCGGCAGAGGACATCATGTTGTCAATCTGGCCATCCAGCAGATCTCCCGTGGAAATGAGAATATCCGGTTCGGCCTGCCTGACGGCTGCCACAATATTTTCCAGACGTTTTTCCCGCATGATCATGCCGATGTGGACGTCGGAAATTTGAACGATCCTTAGCCTGCCGACCTCCGGGGAGATTTTGGAGGTTCGAATCGTGACCTGTTCGGTATGGATGTTCTTTGCCTCAAAATAGCCGTAAGCGTTGATAGCTACGGAGACGAGCAGCGGAATGACAAACAGATAAGGGGAGGGCGGAATCAGCGAAGACAGGTTCTTTCCGGTGAACTGGCCCGCGATATATATCAGCAGGCGGTACGCGTCAAGGAGGATGGACACGGCAAAGAAGAGAAACAGAACGCCCATCCAGATATATCCGATGTAGGACAGCAGGCAGGCCGTGGATTCATAACCGTAACGCTCCGATACGCGGACCAGGATCGGCGCCAGGATCATGAAAACCATCAGGATGATCAGCCCCGCCTGGTGGACGGTCGATATCAGCGGAAAGGCCGCTTTGATCCTGCTGAAGACGTAGAAATGAGCACTGCCGTAAATAGTGAAGAAGACGAGCAGAAATAGGGTCACAAGTGTCTTTACTCCGATGCCGTCTCGGCGCCCCAAATTGTCCGGGCGAACAGCGGGTAGGCCTGTCTCATTTTCGCCTGCACCGGCCCTCGCAGGGTTGCAAGATCGGTTTCGCTGAGCGGATCGATAGTCGGGATTTCTCTCCCCTCGACGGCCAGATCAAAACCGGTATTTTCCACGACCTGAGCGACGGTAATGCCCGGGAAGACATAATCCAGAATGATCTGTTTGCGGCTGAGGTCAAAGGCCATGACGCAAAGCGGCGTCACCACATGGCTCAGGCCGCCCCGACGCCAGGGCGTTATGCCCGTCTCGTCGAAGCCCGTGGCATTGACAAAATCCGTCTTGGGCACAAACAGCTTCCGGTTGTGATTGTTCGTAAACAGGATGGTCCGTCCGCTCATGGCATAGAGCATGGAGGAGCCGGCACCGCCGGGGAGCCTCAGACTCGGCTTCCGGTAATCGCCTAAAACGGAAAGATTGACGCTGCCCCGCTGGTCGATTTGAATGCCAGACAGAAAAAAGACGTCGATTTTCCCCTGCTGGGCCAAGCCGAAGAGTTCGTGAAACCCTTCCGACAGGCGGTTTTCAGGGTCCCCATAAATGAGCAGCTCAAGTTCCGGCGCATGGGTATATTTGGCCAGAAAACAGCCGGCGGCCGGTATGGGAGACAGGGTGCCCGTAGCGACGCGCTCGCCGTTTTTCAGCAGACGGGCGATCGCGCCGATCATGCGCTCGGAAGGATGTATGTTCTTATTTTCCATTGGTTTTGAACCCCACTTTTTCCAGATAGTCCTTGTGATCCCTTGGGGCAAGGATATAGGTTTCCAGATATTTCTGAAAGGATGACTCGTCTTTTGCGGCGGTTACATAGGCGGCCATGTGGGCGGCGTCGATGTCGTAACGCCCGGGGCAGCCCGTCGGATGCGCCCCGCCGGGGGCCAGAACAACGGCGTCGATATGGACAGAGGCGACATAGACTTCGTGCAGACCGGGCAGAACCTGATCGGGTTCGACGAGTTCTTCGACGACGGCGATGGTTTTGCGCGACGCCATCGCCAGCAGGCGGTCATTGCGGGTGCTCAGCGTTGTTATCCCGCCGTTGCGGTCGCCCCTGGTCGCATGAATGACGGCCCAATCGGGCATGATCGGGGGGACGACGACGTACTCGATCCCCGTGTAGGGGTCTTTGAGTATTTTCAAGTCCGGCCGGATGCGCAGGTAATCGGAATCCAGAAAACCGAAGACGGGGATGAACGGCAGGTTATGGACCCCAGCCTGGAGTCCCAGCAGCAAGCCCGGTCAGATGGTTTCGAGCAGTTTCAATTCACCCCGTTCGACCTTTCTGCGAAAATTGGGCGCCAGGCCGAATTCGTCCAGGACGATCTGTGGAAACTGGACCGTCTCCACGCATCCGGCGCCGATGAGCAGATCGGCCACATACCCGCCGGTCAAAACCGGTGTGAGCGTCAGCCCCTTGATCCCCTTTTTAATTAGTTCCCGTACGACCGGCATGGGGTTCATGGTCATCCCGGCGCCCACGCCCAAGTGTATGCCGTCTTCGATCAGGGCCGCCGCTTCCGCCGCCGTCATGAGTTTGTCTTTCATGGAGTTAGCCTTTCTTTCCAGAACCATCGTTCATGCGAAAGACTAAAGATAAATTTCAACTATGTCAACATAAAAACCCGATAAAAATTCCCGATGCCGTCAGGCAAGCCCTTTCCGTTGAATAATTGCGGTTCATCCGGTTCATGCGGAATTCCTGAATCATTGGATTTGCCTTTATCACAGGCATGTAGAACCTCAAATACAAAGACGCAGTCTGGATTTCCAAATCAATTTATTGAATGCGGGTGGAAAGATGAGGGTCATGACAGCCTATTTTCAGCTCATGTGGCAGGTGGGCTGCTTCCTGAAAGCCGCACACCGCCGTATTCATAAGATATTCATGATAGCAATTGATAATACATACCTTGTGGCCGGTATCTCATTGACATGCCGCTCCGTACTGCGTATACTTTCCCCGTCAAAAAGTAATGTCTTATCAATCTCCCCCCCACAATGTTTGGAGGTTTCAAACATGCAGAACCACGTTCACCATGCCCATCTGTTTGCTTCCGACCTCGATGCCGCCTTGAAATTCTACCAGGAAATGTTCGGGGGAGAGATCCTGGCCGACTTGAACATGGCCGGCACCCGAAATGTTTTCGTAGCCGTCGGCAAGGGGCGGCTCCACTTTTATGACCAGCCGCCAAGGGACGAAGGGAAGGGTGCCATTCATCACATCGGAATCCAGACCGATGATTTGGAAGGGCTCGTGACTCACATGAAGGCAAGGGGGGTTCCGTTCCGCAAGGAGATCTCCGACTTCGGGTTCTGGAAATATGTCATGGTTCAGGCTCCGGACCATGTGCTCTTGGAGCTATTCCAAATTATTCCGGAAAAACTTCCACCGGGAGACTATAAAGACCTGGGAAAAATTTCTTTGTTTCCGGGTGGAGCCTGAGTCAGTCGGTAGCAGTGGCCGGGAAATCGTCGGGGTGGACTGGCGGAATCTCGATCAGGTAAACGCCTTCCGGGAAGGAGAATGGTTTAGGTCCTGTACCCGCCTCACCGGTGATACAGCCCGGCTGGTCGGGGAGGTGCTGGAGCGTGAAAACCCTTGAAAGACGAAATGACGGCAGGAGGTATGATGGAAACGCTGCTCTATCTTGTCATCATCATGTTGATGGCTGGTTTTATCCAGGGATTTTCTGGCTTTGGCTCCGTTCTTCTCTCCCTGCCGCTGCTGGCCATTTTTTTAGATGTCAAGACGGCCATCCCGCTTGTGGCGCTGATGGGCGTCATACTGACCGTTTTTCTCCTTATTCCCCTCTGGAAATATCTGGAATGGCCCCGGATATGGCCGCTTTTAGTCGGGTCCCTCCCCGGTGTTCCCATCGGCATCTTTTTCCTGAAATCGCTAAACAGCCGACTTCTTCTTATTTTTCTGGGATTTATCCTGGTCTGTTATTCCTTGTATAGCCTGCTTTTCAAGGTGGCCGGTCGAGAGCTTAATATACGCTGGGCCTATTTCAGCGGGTTTCTGGCCGGTTGTTTCGGCGGCGCCTTCAGCGCGGCGGGACCGCCGGTAATCGTTTATGTTTCCATACAGTCCTGGCGCAAAGAGCTGATAAAATCGACTCTACAGGGGTTTTTTCTCATATCCGGCCTGATGGTCATTATTGGTCAGGCCGTCACCGACCTGATAACCCCTCAAGTCCTCGAACTTTTTTTCTACTCCCTCGCTCCCCTTGCCCTTGGGACTTATACTGGTCATTTCTTTTTCGGAAAGATCCGGGAAGAGACATACCGCCGGGTTATCCTGGTTCTGCTGTTTTGCCTCGGCGTGTTCACCATCTGGAATGCCCGCTAAGAATCAATGGGTATGCTATGCCTAATCAAATATATGCCCATTTCCCAGGAAGCAGGACTATGGAAATCAAGATGCCCATCAAATTTCACGGGAACTACGTGCTGTCGATTCACAGTGGTGAAGAGGAAGATCATAAACGCTGCCAGAAGTTGATCAGGTTGGCAGCTATCGGCCGAAAGGCAGGCCCATGCCTACAATAATCTGGCGCCGGAAAAGAAAATATTACTTGCAACTTTTGGCAGAAAAGATGTCACCTGCCAAGGTTCAATTCAACAGATTATCAACTCAAAAATACGCA
>JAUSOK010000050.1 GCA_030656035.1 Syntrophales bacterium | reverse complement strand
AGTTCCTGATCAATCCTGCCTTTGGGAGTTTTCAGAAGCGAATGCAAATCAAAGGATACGTACGTAGAAACTGCAGTGGAATATTTTCGGACGCGGGTTCGACTCCCGCCGCCTCCACCAAGACCTAATCCAATACAATCCAAAGAAGTACAAAACCCGTTAGAAATAGCGGGTTTTTTATTGACATTCGTCCAAAGACGTGCGATGAGGCTCATCTAAATCCGGTGTTTTTGGGGGTAACTTTAGGGCAGTTGCCCGTATCACGAAAAGCAGTTACCCGCATGGAGAGGTGATTTATGCCACTGAATGACCTGAAAGTCCGTACGTATAAACCAAAAGGGAAACCCTATAAGCTATCTGACATTGATGGTCTTTATTTGCTTGTCACTGAGAAAGGTCATAAATGGTGGCGTTTCCCAAGAAACACTTTTGTCTATCTCAATGGTTACTCCAGTCCTTTTTAAGAGGTTCACCCAATATCCTCTGAGTGCCATTCTAAACAGCGCGATAGGAGTAGATGGAGGCAGTGTTCTTGATTACAAGTGCACAGAACCTATTCATGGTTATCGACCCCTAACCACTCACCCCTCCGTCAGTGCCTTGAATGCCGCCTGAGTCGGGTCGCTGTAAAACTCGATCTGCATTTTATCTATCACTTCATCGGGCAGGGTAGCAAAGTCTTTTCGATTTGCCGTGGGAATCATGACTCGCCTAGCTCCGGAATCCATGGCCACGCGCAGCTTGTCGCCAAGGCCCTCCACATGACTGAGAACGCCGTGAAGGCTCATTTCCCCCAAGACAACGAGTCCCGCCGCCACGGTTCTGGACAGGACAGCGGAGACCAAACCGACAAAGAACGCCACCCCCAGGTCAGGGGCGTCTTTGCCCTGCATCAAGCTGATGACCTGAATATTCACGTCATAACTGGAGAGTTCACGATCAATGCCGATCTTCTTGGCGTTGGTTTTTAGGAAATCGTAGGCCATTCTGGCCGATTCACGGATGTTCTTCGAAGACGTCCCGACAAGATTGAACCTCCCCGAACCCACGCTAATATTGATCTGGATTCGATACAGGGAATAACGCGTTTCTGCCGGATCATAGCCGATGGTAAATATGTCCCCCGGCGGCAGGGGCGTATCGGGGATAAGCTGGATATTTCCAAGCTCAGGACATCCGACAAAATACTCCTCCCCCGTCTCTTTGTTGATATAGGAAAAGTTGACCTTAGCGTACTCGATGCCCCCCATGCGCTTGAGCTGTTCCTTGACACGCCGCCGCATCTCCAGGGCAAAGCGCACATACTCCTCCATCTCCTGACGTGTAGGGTCATTTGCCGGATGGAGCAGCTTGACCAGTCCCGAAATCGTTTTTACAATTGCCGTTCTGTCCCTTGCCTCAACGTGGTTGCCGAAAGAAAAATACTTCTCATGGGCATCGGCGAAGTTGCGGTTCCGCATTCCCTCATGGAATATCTCGGCAATGTAATCGGAGATAAAGCCCAAATGGTCGGTAAAATAGGCTGTCTGCATCTTGGGGATTTCCCAACCCGGCAGATAGCAGTGCCAGCGGTCATGAAAGGCCATATCGTTCCGAATGGAGTCCGGCAGCGCGGAAAAAAGGTGGGATACTCGGGCGATGGATTCAACGTCGCCGTCGATGTTGCCGTTGAAGACGATTCCCGCATCCGCCTGGATCGTGCCCTTGTCGTCGCCCCGAGAGAAGGAACGCTGTTCCATGTATCCCTTGTACATCTGTTTGTCGTTTTCTTTTTTGAAGTTGGGACCGGCCACTTCGTCGAAGGCCACCAAATCGTACCGGATAACAAGTCCAGGCTTATCTTTCCGGTT
>JAUSOK010000084.1 GCA_030656035.1 Syntrophales bacterium | reverse complement strand
TCGATCGATATTGGAGAGGTATTCCCAGTCCGGATCGGATTCATTTTTTTCCATCATCAACAGTTGATTGTAACCACTGATGGCGTGAATGATGTTGTTAAAATCGTGGGCAATGCCGCCCGTGAGCGTCCCGACGGCTTCCATTTTCGACGCATGGAGAAGCTGTTTTTCCAAAGAGCGCTGTTTTGTGACGTCTCTGAATGTTCCAACGGCGCCGACGACGTTTCCCGCTGCATCCAGATTGGGAGCGCCGCTCATATTGAACAACCGCTCCGACCCATCCTTGTGCAAGATGGCTCCGTCAATGCCGCTGAACTGCCTCCTGTTGTCGCGGATCTCTTTAAATAATTTCCTGAATCGTCGGACGTCGTCGGGCTTGGCAAAAGCCACGAAATATTTTCCGCGGACATCTTCCCCGGCATATCCCAGAAGCCTCTCCCATGCCGGATTGACATACGTAAACGCCCCGGTGATGTCCGTCGTGTAAATGATATCCGGGGCATTCTCGGCGAGCGCCCGGAATTGTTCCTCTCTCTCCCGAATCCTCTGGTACGATCTGGCATTATTGATGCTGATCCCGATCTGAGGCGCGATTCCAAGGAAGAGGTTGATGTCGCTTTGATTCAGCGGTCTTTTCAAGCGATGATTGTCGACCGCCAGAATCCCCTCGGACTTTCCCTCATAAATGATCGGAACGCAAATAAAGGATTCAACGTGCAACCGGCTGATGAAGTCACGCGTCCGCTCCGAGATATCCTTCTCAATGCTCTTGATATCATTAACTAAAAAAGGTTTTTGTTTGTTAAAGGCGACAACAAACGGGCCCCTTGATTTCGGATTATCGAGATGAAATTCAGCGCTTTTTATTAAAGCTTCATCCGCGGGGCTATAACCGTAACCGACCTTGTAAACAAGCCGGGTCCCTTCCTGATTCGCAAGCATGATCAATCCGCGGTCAAAATTCAGTCGTTTTTTAACCGTTTCCATCGTAAATGCCATGAGTTCTTCGATGTCAAGGATATTGGAAGACGCCTGGCCGATCTCCTGGATCAACATGGCGTTGTTATACCTTGTATTGATCTCGTCCAGAAGATCGTCTGCCAGGGCGCGATGATTTTTAAACGTCAGTGTCAGTTCATTCCTCTCGAGATGCATCTGATAGATGGAAACGCCCATGGCGGCAAGCGTCATTGACATGATGGCAATTGCGCTGTAGCCGGCCGGAAAAGCGAATACAACCAGAAGACTGGCGATGATGCATGCCAGGTAACTGTAATTGGACACTCTTTTCCAGATGAAAGCGGGTGTTTCTTCCCAACTGATCCTGTAAACACAGCGGTCTCCGGAAATGTGCATACAGGTGTCATGGTCGATTTGGGCCAGCTTATTCGTGAACAGCTTGGCGATCCCTTCAAATACGCCCCTGCGGTTTTCACATTGGTAAGGTTTTTCCGTGACGCCGGGATTCTGAATGGCGACCACTTCGACCTGACAGGGTCCCAGACTCCTGGTTTCCAAAGACGAGCCCCGGCTCATGTGCGGATAGAGTTTACTGAGAAAAGTATAGGCGGCGGCAGGGGTCATAAATCCCATGGTGTACTGCGATACGGTTCCCGCAGCTTTGGAAAAAGGCGTGTATTGCCCTGCCTTTCTGGCGATATCCGGATCCCCCAGCGTTTTCACGAGGATCTCATGGAACCGGTCCACGTGCGCCTGGGTCAGCCAGTGACCTTCATCCTCAAGTTGATAGGTTGTGATTCCGGCATAATCCAAAACTTGCCCCATGTCGACATCGGGATGATATTTACCCATATACTCATAAAAGCTCTTGATGATTCTTGTGCTGTATAATGGAGTTTCGCCCATTTCACCTCTCACTGCCGGCGGCAGCGCTATTCATATTTCATTCTGAACTTTCTCTGCACAAACTCCAGAAACAGATTCGAATATCGCATATCGACGATCCACATACTGTAGCGTTTTTCACAGGGAACGCCCTTCGATTCGACATATGTATCCGGGTATATTAAAAGTGGAACCTTGTCAATGCCATAGACAACTGCCAGCTGAGAAACAGCCGATAAAAGCGCTTCCCAGGCAAGCATATCCTGTTCAATGACCATCACGGTGATGCTGTTCAAAAGTTCCGAGAGATTGACGCCGAAATCCGACTGATTCACAATCATGACGCATGCCGGACGGTCCTTGTGAAACAATCCGTAAATCGACCATTTCCTCTTCAAGCCATGCCGCCCGTATACATCCTGCAGGGATTCCTCGTCTGGTTCCAGAGGCCTTTTCAGAACGTCCAGGAACAGCCCCCCGGACGTACGCCGATAAAAATTGTCCAACTCCCACATCTCCGGGAGTGAGATTTCTTTCAATAGCCAATCTTTCGGAAGTGGCATGGAAGCGCCCTTTGAGGCAACCGTCAGGTATGAAAAGAGGTCCAGTGAACACCCCCGAGGGTCGTTCAAATGCCTTGCAAACCCGCCAAAGACGCGATCGGGGAACTTGTTTTCCGGACGAAAATAGCACATGACGTAATCCATTTTGGCCGAAGGCAACGTATAAGCACCGTGCAGAAAAAGAATGATATGCCTCAATACGACATAACCGGGCATCCTGTTTTCCATTGGCATAGCTGCATGGTGCTGAATCAGCCATGCCCGCTCATAGGCCCTGACCATCGACATATGGCCGTATATTTTCCCGTTTTCTTCGTAGGTAATATGCCGGGCGACATCAGGGCTGTCCTGGTAGAGCTTGCGATAAGTTTCCAGATAGCTTTTCCGATAATTCTGGAAAAAGCTGTATTTTGTCGGATAGATGAAGCCCGCCTGGAAAAAGAATCCCCAAAGGGCGTCCATATCGACCTCTGTGGAAACGGATATGTGCGGATCTGCATGGGCGCTGAGAAGATGATTGATGCGGCTGTATGCGTGGATGTCCATATCCAGAATGGCAATGCCGTAACGGGTGGCGTTTGCTTCCGTCTGCCGATAGATGATCTGTGCCGTGCAATGTGCAATCGTGATCCCGGCATGAGTAATGGAAAGATTGGAAATCATCATTCCCGGCATCAGGACAGCCTCATCGGCGTCGTCACAGATGGAAAATCCCGTCGTGGCCAGATCGAAAATATCTCTCTGGATTCTTTTTCTAAGGAAGGGATGATTAAAAACGGCTGTCGGAGATGGGGTGATCCGGCGCCGCGGATTGCGGATTTTCTTCGGCTGAAACCGGGTTATATGGTCATTTTCCGCCGTGAAGACGATATCCTCTGATTGGTGGTTATCCTGCCGGCGGACACATCGAGAGGATCCATAAAAGATGTTTTCCTGGCTCGAATATAGACGTACCGATGCGGGGACGTCGGGGTTGAACCAGCCTTTTATTTTAAGCGTTTCCTGTTTCAGGCGGATGCGGAACGCCCGGGACCCGAGCTCAACAAGTTCGCCGTGAGCAAGAGCACCGCTTTGCATGAGCTCCACAGACACGCCCTGACAGAAGAAACGGGGAAATCGGCGTTCATTTATGGCATAGCTTTCCACGGGCAGCGGCAGCGAAAAGGCGCCGTTCATGCCATTGGAACCCTGTAGCGGAATAAGTATGACCGCTTGGTCATGCGGGATTACCAGCCGCCTTAACCGGTAAGCAGCCATTGAATGGCGGAAGTATGTTTCATCCCACCGGCAGGTGAGTTCCGTCCCGAGACAGGGCTCCAAATAGACCCTCACCATGATGTATTCATCGTGATCTTGATGCTGGAGAAGGGCAAAGGCAGGGCGATCCATGAAATGAATGTAGTTGATGACATTGGTTAGTTCTTTTTGGGACAGAACCTTTGCGGATTCGGATATATTCAATAGACGCTGATGTTGAAACAGCATGGGAAACAACAGCTCATGATTCTCAGGGCCTCCCCGATGCCCGCTGCCGTTCATCGCAACCTCCGCCACGGTTTTATTTATCTTTCACTCGAAGAGGGCTTCAATAAAATCATCACCGTCGAAAGGCCGCAAATCTTCAAGCTGCTCTCCGATGCCGATATAACGGATGGGAATCTGCAGTTCTCTGGCAATGCGAATCACAATGCCGCCTTTTGAGGTTCCATCCAGCTTGGTGAGGACGATGCCCGTCACACCGATTTCTTCATTGAACATTTTCGCCTGATTGATGGCATTCTGGCCCGTGGTGGCGTCGATCACGAGCAGTACTTCATGGGGGGAGCCCGGCACCTCCCTTTCCATGATCCGTTTCATCTTCTTGAGTTCCTCCATGAGATTCACTTTGGTATGAAGGCGTCCGGCGGTGTCGATGATCAGGACATTGGCTTTCCCGGCCCTGGCCGCCTGGATGGCGTCATAGACGACAGCCGCCGGATCGGCGCCAAGCTGTTGTTTGATCAGGGGAACATCGGCGCGCCGGCACCAGATCTCAATCTGTTCGATGGCCGCGGCCCGGAAGGTATCTGCAGCGGCGACGAGCACATCATGACCCTGCTGTTTGAACTGGCATGCCATCTTTCCGATCGTCGTGGTCTTGCCGGTCCCGTTGACGCCTACCATCATGACGGTATGCAGACGATCACGGGGAATGACAAATGGCCGGTCATTTCCCCGTAAAATGTCCTTCATGGTGTCCCGCAGGACTTTTTTCAGGAATTCCGGCCGGTCCAGCTCATGGCGCTTGACCTTCTCCTTCATTTTTTCGATCAGATCACAGGTAAAGGCGGGACCCACATCGGCCATGATCAAGGCGTCCTCCAATTCCTCGAAAAGACGCTGGTCGATGACCTTTTCACCCAGAATGATGTCGTCCACATTGGTGAGCAGCAGTTCCCGGGTTTTTTCCAGGCCGGACTTCAATTTATCAAAGAAACTCTTTTTTCTGATATCGCTGGTCATTTTGTCAGTTGAGGTTTACGGAAACAATGGTTGATATGCCGTCATTCTGCATGGTGACGCCGAAAAGATGACTTGCCGCTTCCATGGTCCGCTTATTGTGGGTAATCATAACGATCTGGGAACCGGCGGAAATGTCCGTGATCAGCCGGTTGAAGAGCAAGATGTTGGCATCATCAAGAGCGGCGTCCACCTCATCCAGGATGAGAAAAGGCGTGGGCCTGTATAAAATAATGGCAAAAATAAGCGCAATCGCGGCCAATGATTTTTCACCGCCGGAAAGGAGGCTGATATTCTGTGCTTTTTTTCCGGGAATCTGAATGTCGATATCCACACCCGTTTCCAGCATATCCGCATCATCCGTTAACCTTAGCTCTCCTCTGCCTCCGGGAAAAATCCTGATAAACACATCGCGGAAACAGGCATTCACCGCCGCAAAGGTTTCGGCAAACCGTTCCCGGGTAATGGCATTGATCCGGGCAATGGTCTTTTGCAAAGTCTCGAGGGAATGATGCAAATCCGCTGCCTGTGCCGTCAGAAAGTCAAAACGCCGCTTCAGGTCTTCATATTCGCTCAGGGCCAGCAGATTGACCTCCCCAAACTGCTCCAGGGCGTGCCGGTTCTTGTCGAGTTTTGCCTTCAGCGATTCTGCCGCTGCCTCCCCAAGACCGCCAAATTCTTTCAGGAGCGGTTCAATATCCACCTGATATTTGGATTGGATATTCTGGCGCAGGTTTTCCATTTTTACGGAGATTTCCCGATGGCTCATCTCCAGTTCATGGACCTCTCTGGCCGCCTGATCGAGGGCTTTTTTCAGGTCGCCGATCCGGGCCTCCTGCCGGCGCAGGGAAGCGTCCTGCGCCTCCTGAGAGGTCTTCCGCTGCAACAATACACCATCGAGCTGTCGAAACTCCCGGTAAAGACCGCCAAGCGCTTCCTGATCGATGGCCACGGATGCTGTCAAGGCCTGAATTTGATCGTCATGACCCTGCACGTCCCTGATCCGGACCTCCATTTCGGCGGTTCGTTGCTCGTGATCCTGATCGAGACGTTCCCCTGCCCTGAGGTTGGCCTCTTTCTTTTCTTCGAGAGATCCGAGCAATACCTGCTCTGCCGTCAGCGAAGCGGACGCCTTTTCGAGGTCTGTCTGCATGGCCTCCCATTGCGCTTGCAGGGCTGTCATCTGCTCATTCAGATCTTTTTCACGCTCTGCGTGCGCGGCAAGCTCCTGTCGGATGCCCTGTATCCGCAGCACGGCGTCGTTTTCCTCTGTCCTTGCCTGTTCCCGGTTGAAATCAAGCACCCGGATGCGCTGCTCCAGGCGTTTCAGTTCATCTTCGAAACGCTCCAGATCTTTCGTTTTCCCGGCCATGTCAAGTTCTGTGCGGTGAAGTTCGGCCCGCAGACGGCGGTGCTCCTCTTCCCATTCAAAAATGAGCGCGCCCGCCTTCTTCTTGCCGTCCATCATTTCTTTCAGGGACGCTTCCAGTTCACCCAGTTCCGCCTGCAACTCGGTTATTTCGCGCCGGTTGCGCAGCAGGCTTGTTTCACCGCTTTTCCCGTTGCCGCCGGTCAGCACACCCTGCGGGTTGACGAGATCGCCGTCCGGTGTGACGAACGTGCCTCTGAAACCGTTCTGTTTCCAAAGAGATATGCCATTCGAAAGGCTTGGGATCAGCAGTACGTCGCCCAGCAGATAGTCGGCGATCGCTTTAAAATCTTCAGGGACTTGAACCTGATCCATCAGACGCACGGCGCCTTTGAGATGATTGTAATCAGCAGGATCCCTTCCGGATGCATGTTGCCGGACTTCGAGGGGGACAAAACTCCCGCGTCCCAACGAATAATTCTTCAGATAGTCAATAGCCTTTAAGCCGTCCTCCTGTCTTTTAACAATGATGTACTGCAGCTTTTCACCCAGAACGGCCTCGACGGCGGTCTCGTATTGTTGGGGGACATCCATGTGATCGGCCACCAGCCCACAGAAAACGTCCCGGGAAAACCCTTCCATCGCTTCCTCTTTGTCCTCAGCCATCAGGGATTTGACGCCGTCCTGGCAGCCCTCATAATGCTCCTGGAACTCCTTCAGGGAGGTAAGCCGCGACGATTTTCTGCCCATGTCTTCCTTGACGGCAGCGATCTCTTCGTCGATTTCCTGCAGCAACTGCCGTGCCCGCTGCTGCTCATCCGCGGCCCGATCGGCCTGCTGTGTGAACGATGTCAGGGCTTCCCCTGCGGACTGGCGTTCGCCGGCGAGCTTGACGAGCAGCCGTCCCAGATCCTCCCGTCTTTTACCGTGTTCAGACAGCTCGCGACGGTCCCGTTCATCCCGCCGCTGCAGATCCTCAATTCCCTTCTGGAAGCCGACAAGCATATTTTTAAATTTTGCTTTTTCCGCAGCAATGTCAACGTATTGAACCTTCTTCTCGTCCAGCTCCCGGAAAAGAGACTGCTGTTTCTGCTTGCGTTCCTCGAATCCCTGCCGCTGATCGGTCACAGCTTGCCTGAGCTCTCCGATCCGGACCTGCAATTGGCCTGTCAATGTCCTGAGGTCCTGCAATTCGCGGGCGCTCTCTTCCTGTTTTAGCCGGAGCAGTTCTATTTCCGCCAGATCCTTCTGTTTTCGGGCAGACAGTTCCGCTGCCTTCTGCGTTGCATGTTCGATCCCCTGTTCCTTCACGCTGATGGCATTCCGGATCTGATAGAGGGATTCCTGCGCCTCAGCAAGCCGGGTCTCCCCGTCCAGTATTTCCACCTTCAGGCCGTGGAGGGACGCCTCGCCGGCGTCCATCTGCGTTTTCAGCGCCGTTTCCTGTTCCCGGACGGCAGTTAGAGCCCTTCCCCGGGCTTGCCTTTCCTGGAGTAAATCGGCATAAACCTGCAGCGCCAGCGTCAACTCCGCTTCCCGGATGTCCTGCTTGAGGGCCTTGTACTGCTCCGCTCGCTTGGCCTGACGGGACACCGCATTAAGCTGGCCTTTAACTTCGCGCGTAATATCATGGACCCGCACCAGATTCTGCTGCGTCTGATCCATTCTTCGCATCGCCGCTTCCTTGCGGCTCTTGTACTTGGAAATTCCCGCCGCTTCCTCGATAAATTGTCTTCGTTCTTCCGGTTTTGCCTCTACCAGCATCGCGACGCTGTTCTGTTCGACCAGTGAATAGGTCCTGGCGCCGACGCCGGTTCCCATAAAAAACTCTCTGACATCCAGGAGCCGGCAAGGAATCTTATTGAGGGTATATTCGCTTTCACCGTCCCGGAATAACTTCCGGGCAACCATGACTTCACTGCATTCCGTATAGACTCCGGGAAATCCGCCCGCATCCGCTGTCAGAATCATGGACACTTCGGCCACCCCGACCGCATCCGCGCCCTGTGCGCCGTTAAAGATGACATCCTCCATCTTTTTGCCGCGCAGGGTTTTGACGCGCTGCTCGCCCATCACCCAGCGAAGGGCGTCAACGATGTTGCTCTTCCCGCAACCGTTGGGACCGACGACACAGGTAATCCCGTCAGAAAAATCCAGAACTATCTTCTCCCGGAAAGTTTTAAAGCCAGTGATTTCGACCCTTTTCAATTTCATCGGCGTTGCGCTCTCAGAATTGTAAAAATTTTGGCAGAATTTAGCAGAAAATATCGGGCTTGTAAAGAAAAAATACAACAGAATGTGTTTCGATCTTCATGAACCACAATATATTGTATCGGAAAACAAGCATGATGAATATATTCATGTTTCGCTACAGAAACATATGCTATGATAAGCATACACACCGGGGTGAAGAAAGAAATCAGGGGGAATCTTATGACAGACGAAACATGGAACGTTGTTTACACGGCATCGGGAATGACGCAGGCAAAGATCATCACCGGTCGTCTGGAGACCGAAGGCATACCGACCCGGCTGAAATACGAGGCGGCCGGAACCATTTATGCCATCACCGTCGATGGCCTGGGCGAGGTAAAAATTCTTGTTCCGGCGGAGGACCTGGACAGGGCCGGCGCCATCCTGAATCGATCCTATGACGAACAGGATCTGGACTGGGAAAAAGTTGAAACCCCTGATTAAAAAATCCCCTCCAGCGGCGTCCCACACCGGGAACAGACCGAACCACTTAGATTCATCTGTTCGATATGAAAGCCATAGCGGCCGATCAGGAGCTGACCGCAGTGGAAACAAAGGGTGTTTTCTCCTTCATCTCCGGGAATATTGCCGCTGTAAACATATTTGAGTCCACACGCCCTGCCGGTTTCCACCGCCCGATGAATCGCCGCCGGCGGCGTTGCGGGCCAGCGCGACATGAGGTAACGGGGATGAAACCGGCTGATATGCCAGGGTGTTTCGGAACCCAGGGAAAAAATGAAGGCGGCGATGTCATGGAGTTCATCTTCGCCGTCATTCAGACCGGGAATCAACAGCGTGGTCACCTCCACCCAGATTCCCAGATCCTTCATTCTCCTCAGGCTTTCCAGTACGGGCGCAAGACGGGCGCCGCATCGCTTCCGGTAAAAATCATCCCGGAAAGACTTGAGATCCACATTGGCCGCATGCAGATGCGGTGAAATGGCTTCGAGTGTTTTGTCCGTCATGAAGCCGTTGGTGACAAACACATTTTTCAGGCCCCGCTCATGGGCCAGACGGGCAGTATCATAGGCATATTCAAAATAAATGGTTGGTTCTGTGTAGGTATATGAAATCGTTCTGGATCCTGTCCGGATGGCCCTTTCCACAATTGCGGCGGGAGCGGTAGGCTTCCCCGGTATCTCCAGGCCCTGCCGCGGCAATTGGGAGATGTCATGATTCTGGCAGAATTCACAGGAGAAATTACAGCCTGCCGTAGCAATGGAAAAGGACTTCGACGCCGGATAGACATGGAAGAGCGGTTTTTTTTCTATGGGGTCGACATTCTCGGCGATCAACTGCCCGTAAGTCAGCGCGTAAAGAACCCCCTCGCGGTTCTCCCGGACGCCGCAGAGCCCGCGTTTTGCCGGATTGATACGGCATTGATGGGCGCATAGATGACACACTACCCTTTGATCCGTCAATGTCTCATAAAGCATGGCCTCCCGCATCATTTCATCTCCCTGACGGCGCCGGGCGCAGGCTGGCGGGTTTGAGCCGCGATATTCACGGTCTCCAGAATGGGTTGCTGAATCGTCGCATAGGTGAACGTCACCGGAAAAGAGAGGCCGAAGAAGGCCCCGAAGGGATTTTTCATTACCGGGATCGCCTCTTCGAACCTTCGGGCAAAGCCATACCAGCCATCGGGAAGAAAGATAACGCTTCCCCAGCGGATGCGAATACCCTGGAGATTGTTCCGGATCATGGCGTTCAATTCACCGATATGGAAGAAGCGGGCGTGGTTATAGATGGACGGGCGCCGCGCCCCCCGGATTCTGCGACTCAGCCCCAGACAGGAATATTTATTCAATACGCCGATAAAAACGCGACCGCGACAGACCCGAATCGCTTCGGCGATGGCCGTATCCGGATCATCCGTAAATTCAAGCGACGTGATCAGGGTTACGATATCGAACTCATTATCGGAAAAAGGAAGGTCTTCAGCGTATCCCAGATGGAAGTCGGCCCGGTTTCCGAGCTTTTCTGCGGCCAGTTTCAACATTGCGGGCGACGGATCGATGCCGGTGACATCACAACCCTTTCTGCGGAACAGAAGCAAATGATCTCCCGTGCCGCAGCCGACATCCAGAACGCGCTCTCCGCCCCGTGGGGCGATCAGGTCCAGAATCAGGCTCTTTTCGCGCCCATCGATGTAACGGCCCACCGGCGTCTGCAGCCAGTTGTCATAGTTGGAGGCGATCTCTTCATCAAAAACGACGGACTTGTCTTTCATCAACATCCCGACCCCCTAAAGAAGCACGACCATAGAGCCCTCAACCCCAAGCAATGAGCACGGGGCCTTTCTTACCCCCCAATCGTCGCCATCTCCTTGACACATTTCCGCAAATGCCGTTCCTCTTTGATCATCGTGTGTCCCCAGGGTTTCTTGGCAATCGCCTGCCTGATGAGGTCATCCAGTTCCGCATCGCTGCATCCGCCGCGCAGGGGGCCCTTCAAATCCACTTCCTCATCCAGCAGCAGACAGGCCCGCAGGTGGCCGTCGGCCGTAAGCCGCAGCCGGTTGCAGGCATGGCAGAAATGCCGGCTTACAGGACTGATGAAGCCGATAACCCCTTGACCCCCCGCAATCCGGTACAGACGAGCCGGGCCGTCAACATTGTTTCTTTGGCCGTTCACGGCTTCCAGGGGATAAACCTGCCGAATGATACCCGTTACCACATCGTTTGATAGATATTTGCTGCGATTGTCGCCGCCGACGTGTCCCAGCGGCATCAATTCAATAAAGCGGACCTGATAGGGTTTATCGATGGTGCGCGCGGCAAAGGTCAGGATTTCATCATCGTTGAATCCCTTGATGGCAACCGTATTGATTTTGATCGGCGCGAAACCCACCCGGTCGGCTTCGCGAATGCCGGCGAGCACGGCGTTCAGATCGCCGCCGCGGGTAATGGCGGCATATTTTTCCTTATTCAGGGAATCCAGGCTGATATTGATCCGTTGGATTCCGGCACTGAAAAGATCGTCGGCAAACTGTTTCAGGAGCACGCCGTTTGTCGTCAGGCTGATGTCCGCCAAACCCGGAATGGATTTGAGACGGGCAATAAAATCGACAATCCCGCGCCGCACCAGGGGTTCTCCTCCGGTAATCCGAACCTTGGAGATCCCGAGCCGAACGCCGGCCCGGACGACTCTTAAAATCTCTTCATATCTCAGGATATCATTATGTCCGATCTGAGAAAGGCCCTCTTTCGGCATACAGTATTTGCAGCGAAGGTTACACCGGTCCGTTACCGATACCCTGAGGTAATTAATATCGCGGTTGTACTGATCGATCATTCTGCGGCGTTATCCCCTTTATGAGCCCAGAAAAACCTCATGACCATAAAAATGCCTAGACTGGAAAGCTTTTTAACACAACTTGCAGGTCATGGCAAGCCGTGGCCGGAAAAAGAAAAAATGATAAATCCTGCTTGACATTGCCGGATTTCTTTATTAGGAAAGTCAGCCTGCCCCACGAACACGATCCATGATACCGGCCTCGTAAAAAGAATACGACCCCTTTCGGTATGACCGGTCCGTGCGCGGCATTCTGTCTGAGCCCTCGTTTGTCGTCGCCGTTGTCTGAATCTGTACAGGCCCCCTTTGAAGGCAGTCCGGCGACCGAAATATTTTGACACAGCCGCTGAACTTTTTTCAGGCTAACCAAAACGGCGAATGCAGCCGTGCCGATAGAACAGGAGGACGCGATGAAAAAGATACCCATTACCAAAACGGGATATGATAAATTAAAGAAAGATCTGAAATATCTGAAAACCGTGTCCCTTCCTGAAAATATCCGCGATATTGAACAGGCCCGGGCTCACGGGGATATTTCAGAAAACGCCGAATATGCCGCCGCGAAGGAACGCCAGTCGTTTATCCATGGCAAAATGCAGGAACTGGAAAACAACCTGGCGACATCCCGGATCATTGATCTTACGAACCTCAGTGACGACCGTGTCGTCTTTGGATCGACGGTCCGCATCGAGGACGTCCACACGGGCAAGGAAATCAAATATCAACTGGTAGGTCCTTTCGAGTCGGACATCAGCAATAACAAGATCTCCGTAACCTCCCCCATAGGCAAGGCCATGATCGGCAAAGAGATCGGTGACGAAGTGACGGTCAAGGCGCCGGGGGGAATCAGGGAATTCCAGATTATCGATATCCGGATCGAGAAAATCCTGTAATCAAAAAGCCAGGCGCCTGCATAAATCTTCATTCAGCAAGGCCTGGCTTTTGATCTGTTTGCCCGGTTTTTAAAGATCAGCCCTTTTCGGCCACATTCAGCCGCACGTTTGCTTTGGCCAGGGCGGCCTTGGCGGCTTCACGTTCGTCGTCCTCTTTGGACAGTTTGTTGATTTTGGTTTCGGCGATCTCACGGGCCCGTTTAGCCCGTTCCTTGTCAATCATGTCAGACCGCTCGGCCGTTTCCACAAGAACCGTCACCCTGCCGGACGTCACTTCCGCATAGCCGGTACTGACGGCATAATGGGCCCTCTTGCCGTCCCGGAAAAAACTCAGCTCGCCCGTTTCGATGCTGCTCAGCAATGAGGCGTGACCCCTCAACACGCCGAATTCACCCTCTGTGCCCGGGATGGTAATCTCTTCGATTTTGCCGCTGAAGGCCATCTTTTCGGGGGTGACGATCTCCAAGATCAATTCGTCGGCCATGACAATCCTCCGGTATACTAAAAGCGCCAGAATGCCCCGCTCTGTGAGCGGGGATGAATGGCGGATGCTGTTCGCGCAGGCTAAAGCCTGCGTCTACCCGTGAAGAAGCCCGCCCTGTGGGCGGGGTTCTTCACTCTGAAAGCTTTCTGGCTTTTTCAATCACCTCTTCAATGCCGCCCACCATATAGAAAGCTTGTTCGGGCAAGTCGTCGTGTTTGCCCTCGAGGATTTCCTTGAATCCCCGGACGGTATCGGGCACGGACACAAACTTGCCCTCGGTTCCGGTAAACTGCGCGGCCACGAAGAAGGGCTGAGACAGGAACCGCTGGATCTTTCTGGCCCTGCTGACCGTCACCTTATCCTCTTCGGAGAGTTCGTCCATACCGAGAATGGCGATGATATCCTGAAGGTCCTTGTATTTCTGCAAGGTCACCTGCACCTGCCGGGCGATCTGATAATGCTCGACGCCCAGAACGTTCGGATCGAGGATCCTTGATGTCGAATCCAGCGGATCCACCGCGGGGTAAATGCCGAGCTCGGCGATCGGCCGCGACAGAACAACGGTCCCATCGAGGTGTGCAAAGGTTGTGGCCGGCGCCGGGTCCGTCAGGTCGTCTGCGGGCACATACACGCACTGGACTGCCGTAATGGATCCTTTGGTGGTGGATGTGATGCGCTCTTGCAGCTCACCCAGGTCCGTAGCCAGTGTCGGCTGGTAACCCACCGCCGAGGGCATCCGGCCGAGAAGGGCCGACACTTCGGAGCCCGCCTGGGTAAACCGGAAGATGTTGTCAACGAACAGCAGCACGTCCTGCCCCTCCACATCACGGAAATACTCCGCCGCGGCCAGGGCCGTCAGGGCGACCCTCGCCCTCGCTCCGGGCGGTTCGGTCATCTGCCCGTAAATCAGGGCGGCCTGCTTGATGACGCCCGATTCCTTCATTTCAAGGTAAAGGTCGTTGCCTTCGCGGGTTCTCTCGCCGACGCCGGCGAACACGGAGATCCCGCCGTGATGCATGGCGATATTATGGATCATCTCCATCATGACGACGGTCTTGCCCACGCCGGCGCCGCCGAACATTCCCATTTTACCGCCGCGCGGAAACGGCACCAGCAGGTCGATAACCTTGACGCCCGTTTCCAGGACATGCACGGATGTATCCTGCTCTGTGAATGAGGGCGACAATCTGTGAATCGGCATATAATTCTGCGCCGTAATCGGTCCGAGACCATCCACCGGCCTGCCGACCACGTTCAGAATCCGACCGAGGCATTCCTGTCCGACCGGCACCATAATGGGCGTCCCCACGTCCTTGGCATCCATTCCCCGAACCAGACCATCGGTTATATCCATAGCGATGCAGCGGACCACATTATCACCCAGGTGCTGCGCCACCTCGACGACCAGGTTATCCGGCTCGTCATTAATCGCCGGGTTGGTGATGGTGATTGCGTTCAGGATGCTGGGAAGCTGTCCCTCCTGAAACGCCACGTCAACGACCGGTCCGATGACCTGTACAACCTTTCCTATATTCATACTCGTCTCCTTACCCTTTTCCTTTGAGTATTGTTTATAACGCCACGCGCTGTTCGGTGGTTTATCCTTTCGACAAAGCTTCTGTTCCGCCGACGATATCCATGAGCTCCGCGGTAATGGCGGCTTGCCGCGCCTTATTGTATTTCAGGGACAGGCTCCCGATCATTTCCTCGCAGTTACGGGTGGCGTTATCCATGGACGCCATGCGGGCGCCGTTTTCTCCCGCCGATGTTTCCACGAGCGCCCTGAATATCAGGACACGGACGTACATGGGCAGAAGCTTTTCCAGCAGAACTTCATCGGAGGGCTCATAGATATAATCAATGCGTTTGTTCGGGTCCACATCTTCATCCTGTCCGATGGACGGAAGCGGAAACAGCCTGACGACCGCCGGTCTTTGCACGGATACATTTCTGAACTCGTTGTAAACGAGATACAATTCGTCATATTCTTCCCTGACAAAAGGCGGGATGACATCCCTGGCAATCTGAACGGCCAGAGAAATATCGAATTTTCCGAACACATCGGTCCGTTCATTCAGGACATTGATTTTTTTTCTGAAAAAATCGCGGCCTTTGCGTCCCACGGGAATCAGGGCGACCTCCTTGCCTTCCTTCACCTTCGACGCGATTAATCGTTCTGTCGCCTTGATCAGGTTGGTATTGAAGCCGCCGCAGAGCCCCCGGTCGGAGGTCATGCAGATGACCCTGATGCGCTTCGGCTCCCGGACCGCCAGCAGCGGATGCGTATCCGGCGAAACGCGCAATGCCAGGCTGCTCAAAACATCCATGAATTTACCGGCATAGGGACGGAAATTCTCCATTCTTGTCTGAGCGTTCTTGAACTTGGACGCCGCCACCATATTCATGGCCTTGGTGATCTGCTTGGTCTTTGCAACCGCTGTGATCTTTCTTTTAATGTCCTTTAGCGCGGCCATAAATTAAAATCTACTCCCCTATATCCATTATACGTTTCATATCCACACAGAACGGACACCCGCTATTCTGCAATATACACAGAATCAAACTCGGTGAGCGCCTCCTTCATCTTCTTTTCCAGATCCGTACTGATAACCTTCTGGTCGTCAATTTCCTTCATGATTGCAGGATGTTTCGTTTTCACAAAATCAAGCAGTTGGGGCTCATAGTTATTGAGCTTGTCCACAGGGTATTTATCGAGAAACCCTCGGGTTCCGGCGAAGAGGATCGTCACCTGCTCGCCAAGCGACATGGGCTTGAACTGGGGCTGTTTCAAGAGTTCCACCAGGCGTACGCCGCGATCGAGTTGGGCCTGCGTCGCTTTGTCCAGGTCGCTTCCGAACTGGGCAAAGGCCGCCAGTTCACGGTACTGGGCAAGATCCAGCTTCAGTGTTCCGGCCACCTGCTTCATCGCCTTGACCTGCGCAGCGCCGCCGACACGGGACACCGACAGACCGACGTTGATGGCCGGACGGATGCCGGAGAAAAACAGGCTCGGCTCCAGGTAAACCTGGCCGTCCGTAATGGAAATAACGTTCGTGGGAATATAGGCGGATACGTCTCCGGCCTGCGTTTCAATAATCGGGAGGGCCGTCAGGGATCCGCCGCCCAGTTCCTTGCTCACGCGGGCTGCCCGCTCCAGCAGTCGCGAGTGATTGTAGAAAATATCGCCGGGGAACGCTTCGCGTCCCGGAGGCCGCCTGAGCAGCAGGGAAATCTGACGGTAAGCAACGGCCTGTTTGGATAGATCGTCATAGATAATAAGAGCGTCCTGACCCCGGTCGCGGAAGTACTCGCCGATGCTGCATCCTGCGTAGGCCGAAACATACTGCAACGTTGCCGGGTCGCTGGCGCAAGCCGCGACGACACAGGTGTAGGAGAGGGCGTCGTGCTTACGCAGGTTTTCCACAACCTGGGCAACCGTCGATCGCTTCTGGCCGATGGCGACATAGATGCATTTCACGCCCGTGTCCTTCTGGCGGATGATGGCGTCCACACAGATCGCGGTCTTCCCGATTTGCCGGTCGCCGATGACCAGTTCGCGCTGCCCCCTGCCGATGGGCGTCATGGCGTCCACGGCTTTCAACCCGGTGTACATGGGCTGGTTGACCGGCTGGCGCTGAATCACGCCGGGGGCAACCATTTCAATGCGCCTGAATTCCGTGGATTCAATGGGACCCTTGCCGTCGATCGGAGCGCCCGTCGCATCAATGACGCGCCCTAAAACCGCCTCCCCGACCGGAACCTGGGCAATCTTGCCCGTTCGCTTGACAATGTCGCCCTCCTTGATATGGGTGACTTCTCCCAGAACCGCCACGCCGACGTTATCCGTTTCGAGGTTCAGCACCATCCCCAGAATGCCGCCGGGAAACTCAAGAAGCTCCATCGCCATGGCATTCTGCACGCCATAGACCCTGGCAATGCCGTCTCCGACGGACAGGACGGTACCCGTCTCACTGACATCCAGCTTCTTTTCATAATCCTTGATCTGCCTGGATATGATTTGACTGATTTCCTCTGCCCTGATTGTCTCCATGTTCTATATTTCCTCCCCTAAGAGATTCCTGATATTATTCAATTGTGTTTTGATGCTGCCGTCATAAAGGATATCCCCAACCCGGACAACAACGCCTGCAAGCAACGACGCATCCTGCTCAATCGTCAGCTCGATCTGCTTGCCGGTCAGGCCCTCCATTCCCTTTTTGAGGCGCTCCGATAACTCGTTTGACAAGGGAAAAGCGGTTTTTACCTGAACACTCTGCTTTTTCAGGGTTGAATCCATCAACTCACGGTAGCAGACAACGATATCAGCCAGTATCCCGATTCTGCGTTTATCGGCAAGCAGGCGCAGGAAATTCGCGGTGATGCCGGTCATGCCGATTTTATTCAGAACAGCATCCACAACGTCCCGCTTGTCATGCTGATCGAAGATGGGATTGGCCAGAAACTCCTTCAGATTTTCATTGCCGTCAACGATTTCGGAGAAGCTTTGCAGTTCGTGGTAATACTTCTCAAACTGCTTCTCTTCTTCGGCAATCTCAAAAAATGCCCGCGCGTAACGCTTTGCGATGTTGCTGCTACCGATCAATGTTTACTCACCACCTTATCCAGATAATCTTTTACCATAGCATCGTGATCTGCGTCCGTAATATTTCTTTTTAGAAGCTCTTCCGCCATTTCCACGGAGAGCTTGACAGCCTCGGCCCGCAACAGGTTGCCGGCCTGTTTCAGCTCCTGCTCGACCCGGGACTGGGTATCTTCTTTCATCTTCTCCGCCACTTTCCGGGCGTCTTCGATGATACGTTCTTTTTCCGCCAGTCCCTGCGCCCTGATCATATCGGAGATGCCGGCAATCTCCTCGGTAGCCTTTTCCAGCTTATCCGTATATTCCTTGTATTTCTGTTCAGCCTCTTCCTTGGCGATCATGGCCTGTTCAAGGGACGACTTGATTCCTTCCCGCCGGCCGACAAAAAACTCCTTGATCTTCTGGGCCAGCAGCCAGTAGAGGAACCCGACCAGAACGATCATATTGACGACTCGCCAGGCAAAATCCACCCAGTCCCTGCCGTGGCCCTCGTCGCCCCCCCCCGCGGCATGAACATCCAGAGCCAGCAGCAAGACAAACGCAATAACCGGCACAAATGATTTTACGGACAATCGCCCCTGACGATCCTCTGAAATCATTGGATACTCCTCCCCAGAACTTTTTCAGCAATCTCCAAAGATATTTTCCGGGACTGACTGCGTAAAATGGCTCTCGCCGCGTCAACTTCCCTGGTGATTCTGGCATTGAGCTGCTCCATCAGCGCGGGAATCTCGCTCCTGACGGCGTCAATCATGCTTTTGGCCAGGTCTGCGCCTTCTTTGACGATGGCATTCCTTTGCTCCATGGCATCGAGTTTAGCCAAGCGGACCTTCTCCTCGTATTCTGAAAATTTCTGTTCGACTTCCTGTTTCAGGCGTTTAACCTCCCCGTCAGACTCCTCCATGCGCTCTTTCCGCTCGTTCATAACGCCCAGAATCGGCACATAGAGCAGCTTCCTTAAAATGAAAATCAGCAGGATGAAATTCGCCATCTGAATCAGGATGGTGTAATCAAGACTGACCATATCTAAACCTCATTTCAGGATGATTCGACAAAAAAGCCGAGTAAAAAAACATCCACCCGGCATGATGAAACATATCTCTGCGTCTTTTAAAACCAGCGTTTCTTTTGCATCTATGTCAGAAAAGACATCAACATATCTTCTGCGCTGATAATTGTTCACAAAATACACTGACCCTCAATATTCGAAAACGCGGTTTTCTAATCATAACTGTGTGGGCCTGTCAAGCATTTTTTGCCGGATGGAATGCTTTCTGACCGCCGGTCAGGGCTATCGGATCTTGGCGGCCTCAAGCTTGACGAACCCGTAAAAAGTCGGATAATTGTCCAAATTCGACGGCTACGAAAAAAGCTCCGCAGGCAAGGCGCATGGGGACATGACGGAGTCGTGTCCCCATCAGAGTGAGGCATACCAAGGCGTACGCCGCAACGACGAAGGATGAAGCGCAACGCAGCATCCGGACTTTTTACGCAGTCGTCAAGGTTGCAGAATAAATCGCCGCCTGCTGATGTTCATCAGCAGGCCGACGCAGGTCATGAGGACGACCATGGAAGACCCCCCGTAACTGAGAAACGGCAAAGGTATCCCGACAATGGGCAGGATCCCCAGGACCATCCCGATGTTGATAAAAACCTCCCAGAAGATCAGCGCCGCGATCCCTACGGCAATCAGGGTTCCGTTGTAATCCCTTGCACGCAGGGCAATTTTGAGTCCCCACAGAATCAAACTCATAAATAGGATCAGCAGGACCATGCCGCCCAGAAACCCCCATTCCTCGGCAAATACCGAAAAAACAAAATCCGTATGTCTTTCAGGCAGGAAGCGAAGCTGCGTCTGCGTCCCCTTCAAAAATCCCTTTCCGGTCATACCGCCTGATCCGATGGCAATAATGGATTGAATCACATGATAGCCCGATCCAAGGGGATCGCTGTCGGGATTGACAAAGGTCAGTATCCGTTCTCTCTGATAATCCTTGAGAAATAACCAGCCTGCGGGGATAAACACCAGTCCGATCAGGGCTGACCAGCCCAGCGATTTCCAGCGGAAGCCGATAAAAAGGACCATGGAACTGAAAATGATGAAAAGTATCATAGCCGTTCCCAGATCCGGTTGCTTCAGAATCAGCAGAAAAGGGACCAGCATAATCAGGAAAGGGATCGCCAGGTCTTTCAGCCGGTAGGGCTCGATGCGGCGGTGATGATCAAAATATTTTGCCAGGGCGAGGATCAGCGTCAACTTCATCAGTTCCGAGGGCTGAAATGAAAATCCCCAGAGCAAGATCCAGCGTTGAGAGCCCCGTGTGGCGTAACCGTAGAAGAAGACGATCAGCAGCAGCAGAATGGAAAGCCCGTAAATAAGGTAGGCGTGTCGGCTGACAAACCGGTAATCGATGCAGAAAGCGGCCGTCATGAACACGAGCCCGACGACAACCCACTGGATCTGTTTGACAAAAATGAAATCCTGCCTGGCGGATATCTGATTAAAACCCGTGCTGTAGATATTCAAAAGGCCGATCAGGCTGATGCACAGGACCACCAGCAGGAGCATCCAGTCAAAATTAATAAATAATCGTCGATCAAACTTCATGTTTTTCCCGCTTGAACAAAACCGGCAGCATGAACATCATGGCAATCAATAAATGACACATGCGCGTCAAGGTTGATCTGCAACCCCACCGCCTGTCCGGTGGTCGCTGATGACAAGGGGCGGTCTTTTCCCGGGTGATTTTTTGCGTTCAAAGTAGGCCTCCAGAATCTTTCCGGCAACCGGTGCTGCCGCCGATCCGCCGTGGCCGGCATTTTCCGCCACGACCGCAATGGCAATTTCCGGATTGCCGACCGGTGCAAAACACACAAAAAGGGCATGATCCCGGTGGCGGGAGGAGATGAACTTCATCTTCCTTGCCTTTTCATTTTCAGGCAGACCGATAACCTGGGCCGTACCGGTTTTGCCGGCCACATCGGCGTCTTTGAGCCTCGCGGCGCGACCGGTGCCCCCTTCCTCGTTGACCCCCCCCCACAGGGCCTTTTTCAATTGTTCCATGATATTCCTGCCTATAGGAAGAATCGACTTTCTTTCCGGCGCAAACGCTTCAATCACACGGCCATCGACGGCCTCAATCTGCGTAACCAGCCGGGGGCGCCAGACGACACCGCCATTGGCCAGGGCGCTATATGCCGTCACGAGTTGCAGGGGGGTGACCAGATTGTATCCCTGGCCGATAGACACAGAGATGGTTTCTCCAATCTGCCAGGGTTCTTTCAGTCGCATCTTTTTCCAGTCCCGGGTGGGGATCAGGCCACTTTTTTCCCGGGGCAGCGCGATTCCCGTCGGCGCTCCAAGCCCGAATCGGCGTGCGTATTCCGCCAATTTATCGACCCCGATCATTTTCCCGACATTGTAGAAATAGACGTCGCAGGACTCGACAATCGCCCGATGCAAGCTGATCCGGCCATGTCCGCCTTGGCGCCAGCACCGGTATGTCCTGTTCCCCAGCTCATAGGAACCATTGCACATAAAAGACGTCTCCGGCGTGATCAAGCCTTCCTGCAGGGCAGCGGCCGCGACAATCATTTTATAGGTGGACGCCGGGGGATATTGCCCCGAGATGGCCCTGTTTTCCATGGGATGGGCGGAATCGCCGGATAACTTTCTCCAGTGTTCCCGGGAGATTCCCGCGCTGAACAGCATGGGGTCAAAGGCCGGGGAGCTCACCAGGGCCAGGACGGAGCCGTCCCGGGGGTCCATCGCGACAACGGCGCCGGGTTTTCCGGCCAGGGCCTCCCAGGCGACCTTTTGCAGCAAGGCATCAATCGTCAGCACCACGTTATATCCAGGCTCCGGGTCTTTTTTACCAAGGACCCTCTGCACCTTGCCCAGGACATTGACCTCGACCTGCTCAAACCCGCTTTCGCCGCGCAGATAAGCATCCAGATATTTTTCAATGCCGGACTTGCCGATCAGATCGCCGGACGAGTAGATGTCCGATTCATCCTTATCCAGTTCTTCCGGACTGATTTCGCCCGTATAGCCGATAAGATGGGCCGTCATTTCGCCCCCCAGATACTGTCTGATCGGAACCACATCGACCGTGACACCGGGCAGATCCAGAGTGTGCGTCTCCACGATCGCCAGCTTCTCCCGGCTGACGTTTTTTTCGAGCTTGACCGGCATAAAGGGCTTGAGCTTTCCCGGCGTGAAGGCCTCACGGGTAAAATCCAGGGAAGCCTCCCGGTATAAAAACTCCAACCGGTCGGCAACTGCTTGAATATCGCGGGTGTGAGCGGGCACAAAATGAATGTCAAAGGAACACTGATTGTCCACCAGAACCTCCCGGTGGGTATCCATGATCAGGCCCCGTACGGGTTTTATTTTCCGAAAGCGGATACTGTTATTTTCCGATTTCTGTTTGAGTTCCTCCCCCTTGATCACCTGAAGATGCCACATGCGCAGAGCCAGAAGGGACAGGGCAATCGTCACGACGATCAGCATGATTTTGAACCGCCTGTGCAAGGGGCCGGTTTCATGACTATTTAGCTGGTTGCGGATTTCCGTCATGAAATGAGACCTCAAAAAAATGAAACAATTTGAAAAACAAGGGGCTCAACGCACTGACCACCAGCGCCTGGGGAAGAAAAACCTGGACAATACTACCGAGCATGTTGATATCATACATGATTTTAAAAAATAAGACAATCATCAGACCCTCGAAAATCGAACACAGAAAAGAAAAACCGATGATCAGGCTTATCTGTTCGGCATAGACCCGTATGGAGACCAAAACAGAAATAAAAAATATACAGACATAAATGAGGGTAAACAGCCCGGAAATCGAACCCATCGCACAGTCGAGGAAAAAACCAAGCAGGAAGCTAAACAAAGCCCCCTGCAGGACATTCATGCGGAATCCCGCATAAATGACCAGAATCAATGATATTTCGACGTTAATCCGGCCCATGAAAAAAATGTTCAGGACGGATGTTTGAAAAATAACCAGAAGCAGGCCGGCAAGCGGTAAAAAAAGGTACGGGTACATCATGGTTTGCGATCCTTCTGGGGATTCAGGACAACGACTTCTTCAAGTTTGCCGAAATCAACAGATGGCTGAACATCAATCCTCTGGAAAAAGCCCCCTTCTTTCTTGTCCACTGCTGCGACCACACCCAGGATAATCCCTTTCGGAAAAATCCCCCCCAGACCGGAAGAGATGACGGCGTCGCCGACTTTGACCTCTTCCGCCTTGGGAACATATTTCAGCCGGCAACCGGCGGCGCCGGCGCCCTGCAGAACACCATGTGTGCGGCTCCGCTGAAGCAGGACGGAAACATTGCTGTTTACATCCACGACCAACATGATCCGGGAGATGTGCCAGGAGCATTCCGTAATCCGCCCGGCGATCCCCTGATCGCTTAAAACCGGCAATCCTACCTTCAGCCCATGCGCCGTTCCCTTATCGATCAGGATGGATTTGAATAAGGGTGACTGTTCGCGGTCAATCACTTCGGCAATAACCGGTATTATATCAAGCTGCTCTTGGAGTTTCAGAATTTTCCGCAACCGCAGCGCATCGAGGTAACCTTCCCGATACTGGACAAGCTGATTCTCAAGCAGGTGATTCTCCTTTCTCAGGCGCCGGTTCTCCGCCTCCAGGCCAATCAGAAACAAATAGCGGTCCCAGCTTTCCCTGAGCGCTTTGAGTGACGTGTTTTTCAGGCTTTCCAGCGGCCACGCCGCCTCCAAAACGAGCCTCCGGAAAAAACCCGTATCGGAATCTTGTTTTGTAGCATGGTAGGAAATCATGATCAATGCCGCCAGGATCAGCAGCGATGCGAGGGTAATGGTCCAATATTTTTTAGGAAACATCATCGTAAGTGAAAACGACGGTTTTATCGACAGGATAAAATGAGAATGGGTTGAAAAAGAAACACCGTCAACAGACCAAACAGATCCTTCACATTTGAACCGTGACCTCTTTGAGTATATCCAGGTGGTCCAGGGCCATACCCGCCCCTCTTACCACGGCGGAAAGCGGGTCATCAGCGATCATCACCGGCAGACCCGTCTCCTCCCTGATCAGAGTGTCAAGCCCGCGTAACAGGGCGCCTCCCCCGGTCAGCATGATCCCACGGTCAACAATATCACCGGCCAGCTCTGGAGGCGTATTCTCCAGGCAATCCTTGATGGCAGCCACAATCAGGCTGACCGGCTCAAGGATGGCTTCGCGAATTTCTTCCGAATTGATCTCCACAATTTTTGGAATGCCGGAGATAAGATCCCTTCCCTTGACGTCCATTTTCTTCAGTTCCGCTTCGGGATAGGCGCACCCGATGGTCGTCTTGATTATTTCACCCGACCTCTCTCCGATCAGCAGGCTGAATCTGCGCCGCATATACTGGACGATCTCTTCATCCATCTGGTCCCCTGCAACCCGCACCGATTTTGCGTAAACAATGCCGGACAGCGAGATGACCGCTACTTCCGTCGTCCCGCCGCCAATATCGACGACCATGGAACTGATGGGTTCCGTGATGGGCAGGCCGGACCCGATGGCTGCCGCCATGGGTTCCTCAATCAGAAAAATTTCCCTGGCGCCGGCAGATTCGACGGTTTCTTTCACGGCTCGTCTTTCGACCTGGGTGATCCCGGAAGGAATAGAGACAATGATCCGGGGACGGACAAGGGTTCTGCGATTATGGACCATCAGGATGAAATGCCGGAGCATCGCCTCAGTGATGTCAAAATCGGCAATGACGCCTTCCCGCAAGGGTCTGATGGCAACGATATTCCCCGGGGTTCTCCCCAGCATTTTCTTGGCCTCCATTCCCACGGCCAGCACCTTCTTCACACCCCGCGAGTCCAGATGGACCGCCACCACAGAAGGCTCGCTCAGTACAATTCCCTTTCCCTTGACATAAACCAGCGTATTGGCTGTACCCAAATCTATGGCCAGATCATTGGAAAACTTCCCTAAGATAAAATCGAACAGCAACGCCCCGCCCTCCTCAAATTTCCCATGAAATTTCAATTATTATCAAAGCTCACCGCTTCGGCGGAAGTCCTATATCGTATTTGCCGGACCTAAGCAATACAATTTTTTAATGGAGACCGCGCACGGTTTGTATTTCTTTTTTCGGGGCGCAATTTTTAAAAATTAATTGCATTTTGGGGGGGGGTGTAATAGAAGAGCCCCTCGAAAAAGATCTGAAAGGAAACGGCTGGTATGCTTGACCTGATGAGAAAACATGCCCGGAACTGGCTCATGAAGGTTCTGCTGGGCATTATTATCGTCGTCTTTATCTTTTATTTCGGTTCGATTGGAGGAAAACAGCAGGCGGAAACTGTCGCCACCGTCAACGGCAAAGCCATTGCCTATGTGGACGTGGCCAAAGAATATCAAAACCTGATCCAATTCTACCGCCAGCGGCTCGGTCCTGCTTTGAATGACGAAGCCCTGAATCGTCTCAACCTGAAACAGCTTGCTCTGAATAATCTGATCCAGCAGGCCATTGTATTGCAGAAAGCCGGGGAAATGCGATTGACGGTCTCGGACGAGGAAGTCAGGGCATCGATCCTCGCCATGCCGGCTTTTCAGAGAGGGGGATCCTTTGACGAAAGGATCTACCAGCAGGCCCTGCGTTTCAACAGGGTAACGCCTGAGGACTTCGAACGGCTGCAGAAGAATACGTTGATCATGTCGCAGTTTTTAAGTCTCATTCAGGACGGCGTCAAAGTTTCGGATCAGGACGTCTACGATCTTTACCGTTTTCAGAACGAGAAGGTCAACCTTCGCTTCGTGCAGATTTCACCCGGAGCCTTCCGCACAAAAATCACGCCCCCGAATAAGGATCTGGAGGCGTATCTCAAAGAGCATGGCCAGGCCTTCCGCGTTCCCGACCGGATCCAGGTCAAGTATATACTTTTCAAGGGAGAGGACTTTGCGCCGGGCGCGACCGTGACCGATGCGGACATCACGGACTATTATGACCGGCATACGGATCAATTCAAGACGACCGGCGGCAAGCGGCGGGCCCTGAGTGAAGTAAAGATGAAGGTCGCGGCCCAAATCCGTCAGAACGGCGGCATGCAGGCGGCAGCCGCAGCCGCGAAGAAGGCCCATGATACCATATATCAGGAGGAAAACTTTGAGGGTTACGCGGCGAAAAACAGGCTGACGGTTAACACGACCGGTTTATTTTCAGCCGGCGCCCCCCCCGGAGGGCTGAGCAGGATCGGCGATGCCATCCAGACCCTCTTCAATTTCAATAAGGACGAAATCGGCAGGGTCCTGTCCGATCAGAAGGGTTATTATGTCTTCAAAGTGACGGCCAAACAACCTGCACACACGCCGCCCCTGAAGGATGTCCGGGCACAGGTTGAAAAAAAGGTGATCGATCAGGAAGCCGACCGGATGGCCAAACAGGAGGCGGAGACCCTGGTGGCCAGTCTGAAACAGGGAAAGACCCTGTCTGCCGTCGCGGCAGAAAAGAAATTGAAACTCGCCGAAACGGGATTTTTCCGGACCGGCGACGGAACGCCAAAAATAGGGGCCTCCCGTGAGCTGAGCGCGGCCATTTTTCAATTGACCGATCAGAAACCCATCCCGGACCGCGTCTTTTATGTGGACGGGAAATATGTGGTTCTGCAATTGAAGGAGAGGGCCAAGCCGGATGGCCGTGACTTTGCCGCGAATCAAGAAAAACTGAGAAACTTCCTTTTACAGGCCCGTAAAAATGACGCAATCCAGTCCTGGCTTGAGGGAAGCAAGGCAGCGATGATCAAAGAGGGAAAACTGAAGATTAAGAAGGACGTCAAGGACCTGTAACGGTTTCCCGCGCCGCCGGCCTGTTTGGGAATGGTGCTTTTGCTTTATCCCTGTCCGTAATGCTCCTTGAGCCATTGCCGGTATTCGCCCGTTTCAATCCGTTCGCACCAGACGCGGTGATCCAGATACCACTGAATCGTTTTTCGCAAGCCGGTCTGAAAAGATTCTTGCGGACGCCATCCGAGCGATTTGTTTAATTTACTAAAATCAATCGCATAACGTCGGTCATGACCGGGGCGATCCGTCACAAAAGTGATCAAATCCCGCCGGGAACGCCCGTCCGGCGGCGGGATGATCCCATCCAGCATGTCGCAGATCATCTCAACAATGGCAATGTTCTCCATTTCCGAGTCGCCGCCGATATTATAAGTCCCCCCCCGCTCTCCCGCCTGCATGATCGTCCAGATCGCCTCGCAATGGTCCGTCACGTAAAGCCAGTCGCGGACATTCTTCCCGTCGCCATAGACGGGCAAGGGCTTCCATTCCACCGCATTCATAATGATCAGCGGAATCAGCTTCTCCGGAAACTGGTAGGGGCCGTAGTTGTTGGAGCAGTTGGAAATCGTCGTGGGCAGACCGAAAGTTTCATGGTAGGCCCGGACCAGGTGATCGGAGGCGGCCTTGGACGCCGAATAGGGACTGTTGGGCCGGTAAGGGGTCTCTTCTGTAAACAATCCTTCAGGACCAAGACTTCCGTAAACCTCGTCCGTACTGATATGGTGAAAAAGCTCGAAACGGGATCCGCCGGCCCTGGCGATCTCGAGAAGGTTGAAGGTCCCCACGATGTTTGAATGGATGAAGCTTTCCGGATTTTTGATGGACCGGTCCACATGGGACTCCGCCGCGAAATGACAGATCGCATCCACCTGATATTCCGTGAAAATGGCCTTGATGGCCTCCGCGTCACAGATATCCGCTTTTTGAAAGACATAGCGCCCGGAATAACGCTCTTCCACGCCCTCGAGGTTTTCCGGATTCCCCGCATAGGTAAGCTTGTCCACATTAATGATCCTGCCGCTGAAACCCGGCTTCTCAAGCAGGTAGCAAATGAAATTGGTCCCGATAAAACCGCAGCCGCCGGTCACCATCAGATTTTTGCTTCTCATCAATGTCTCCACCTCCGTCCCGCTTTGACGAACCCGCACGAAGTTGAAAAAAGAGCCGAAAACGACGGCTGCGTAAAAAGCTCCGCAAGCAAGGCGCATGGGGACATGACAGAGTCGTGTCCCCATGCGAGCGAGGCGTACTTGGACGTACGCCGCAACGACGAGGGATGCCGCGCAACTTGAGCATCCGGACTTTTTACGCAGCCGTCAGATTTACCTCAGGAAGCCCTGTATAATCCGGTTGACTGCTTCGTCGTAGGTCAGTCCCAGGCTCATGAGCTTTGTGAGCTGGTCACTGGCGATCTTGCCGATCGAGGCCTCGTGGGTCAACTCGGCATCGGGATGTTTTGCCTTCAGCGCCGGAATCGTCTCGTTGGTGCCGTTGTCAATGATAATAGCGTCGCACTCGATATGGCCGAAGCATTTGGCCAGCGCCTCGATCGTGGCATAAAAAAACTGCTTCGAGTCCCCCTTCATGACGGAGCGGGAAATCATATTGGCCCGGCTGTTTTCCCCGGACAGGATGATTTCATTTCGTGAAACGGCCGTCTGGTCGTATTCGGTCATCACCCGCTCCGTAATCAACAGCAGGGAGTTGGCCCCGAGTGTCGCCTCATTCATGCGGTCGGCCTCGTCCACCCCGCCGATCTGGGTCAGCTCCATCTCGGCCTGGGCGCCCTCCGCCAGAAAGACTTTCGTCGTCGGGTTGAGCGTCCGCCTCCCGCGTCCCGGTCCTGTGGCAAAGTGTTTCTCCACATATTTGACCTTCGCCTTCTTCCCGATATGGAATTCATGAATGCCCGCATGTCCCTCCGGTTCCGGACCGCCGCAATGGATCCCGCAACCGGCTATGATGGTCACGTCGGAACCCTCTCCGATGATAAAATGGTTATAAACGACGTCGTAGAGGCCCGCCTGACTCAGAATTACCGGAATGTGCACGGATTCATTGACCGTCCCCGGTTTGATGGTGACGATGATGCCCGTCCCCTCCGCATTCGTTTCAATGTTGATGTTGGCGGAAATTTCACGGGCCAGAAGTTTCCCGTTCTTGCGGATATTATAGGCCCCTTTGGGGATTCCTTCGAGATCGGCAACCACCTTCAACAGATTTTTATCTAAAGCATTTAACATCGTCCGTGCTCCCGCATATCTTATAATTACAAATACTCAAATCCGTCAGCATGGGCAGGGCGCTGTTCAAATTGCCCACATAAGCCAGGCGACCCTGGTTCACAAGCAAAACGATGTCCGCCGCTTCGAGAAAAGCGCGGTTATGGCTGACCACAATCGTCGTCGTGTGATGTTCATCCTGCTCCCGCTTCAACAGGCTGACCATGGGGCCGATGGTCCAGAGATCGATCCCCGTATCCGGCTCGTCATAGATGGCCAGTTTGGGATTCCGGGCAATCGTGGTGGCAAGTTCGATCTTCTTGATTTCCCCGCCGGAGAGCTTGGCGTCCACTGGCTGGTCCAGAAAGGAAAGGGAACAGATGCCTACGCGTCTCAAAAGCGCCAGC
>JAUSOK010000063.1 GCA_030656035.1 Syntrophales bacterium | reverse complement strand
TCTGGGCGCAGTATGCACAGGTGATTGATGATCGGGAAGGCAAGCTTATGCAGGCGCTGGATCGTCCTAACACGCTTGAAGAAATCGTCAATCTGCATCTGATCTACGGGAGACCGCGCGAACCACGGGAATTTTTTGAATTCTGCGAACGGGCGCTCATTACGAAGCATATCGAGCGCCTGGAGCAGCGCGGCATGGTCCTGCGTGAGCATCGCTGTTGTGTGGACCCTTTTGACGATCTCTCGTACTATCTGCTGGCGCACACCTGCAGCGGCGGAAAAACGAACGCATGACGTCTAAATATGGGGACACGACTGCGTCATGTCCCCATATTTCTAAACGAACCCGATTTCACGGCTGTAACTGAACTGCCGGCGCCAGCCCACCTGGGGATGGGCGCCGTCGAAGCGTGCCTCCCCTACCCTTCCGACCGACTCCTCGTCAACCGTCACGGGGTTGTAACCGCCGATGAAACCGGCGTCCGCAGCAATCATGGGATGATGGCCGGGCAGGCAGTCGCACTCGGAGGCAATGTTCAGCAGGGCATTGATCAGGATCGTCCTGCCTTTTATCTTGCTCCACACCGCAGCCGCCGTTTCCACAAGCTTCTCCTGAAAGACCCGGTCGTCCGCATTCCAGCAGATTTCCAGGGCCACCTCCGGACATAATCCGATACACTGGGCGCACCCGATGCAGAGGTCCAGATCATAAACCGGATAATCGTCATCGGCGAAACAGGCCGCCCCGCTGGGGCAAACTTCGACACACAGGCCGCACTGCGTGCATTTTTTCTTTTTGAGTTTCGGGCGGACGTCGCCATGCATGCGCTGCTTCTGCGCCCGTGACGCAAATCCCATGGAAAGATTCTTGATCGCCCCGCCGAAACCAGAAACCATGTGTCCCTTGAAGTGCGAAAAAATGACGAATCCCTCGGCCCGGTCAAACACCGGAGCTACCTGGACGGTTTTGAAATGCCGATAACCGGCAGGAATATCGATGGTATCGCGGCCGTCGAGACCGTCGGCAATGACGACCGGGCAGCCGAGCGCGTTTGCACTGTAACCATGTCCGGCGGCGGTTTTCAGGCTGTCTTCACCGTTGCGGCGGCTCCCGGAATAAAGCACCGTTGTGTCAAAAACAAATGGGCTGGCGCCGAGCTGCAGAAGCCACTGGACGATTTCTTTCGCAAAAACCGGAGGCAGAAAGCTGTGATTCCCCTTTTCACCCCAGTGGAGCTTGACGCCGATCCGATCCCCCTTCTTGAAAGGATGCGTCCATTGCACCAGCAGCATCCGCAGGGCCTGAAGGGATGCGTCCCCCAGGCCGGCGCAGGGTTGATAGATGACATCCTGCATCGGTACCCTCCATGATGATTGACGACTTCGCAAAAAGTCAAAAAATGCGCCGGAAACGACGGCTACGTAAAAAGCCCCGCAGGCAAGGCGCGCAAATCCTGAGGAATGAGGCGTACTTTTATGTACGCCGCAGTGACGAAGGATGAAGCGCAACGCAGCATCCGGACTTTTTACGTAGCCGTTATGATTGGACTGTTTCCATGCCGACGCCAAACGCTTTCAGATTCATATCCAGTTTGTCTCCTGAAAGGGTCTGCTGCATGACCGTCTTGAAATCGTCAAGGGTTACGGCAAATTCTCCCCGAGACGCCAGGGCTCCGAGCATCACGATATTGGCCAGAATGGGATTCCCCAGCCGGATGGCCTGATCGGTCGCGTCGATCATCCAGAGTTGCGCCGAGAGTTCCTTGAGCGATGTTGTGATTTCTTCCTCCGAGGGATAGTTCAACTCCCCCGTAATTACACCCACGGGATAAACAGGCCTGGTATTGGCCAGAACGACGACGCCGGGATGACCATAGGTTGCCAGGACGCGGATGGCCTCCGCCGGCTCAAGGGCGATCACGACATCAGCCCTTCCCTTCGGGATCTGCGGGCTCCAGGTTCCTTTTGACGAAACCCGGATATGGCTCATCACGGCGCCGCCCCGCTGGGAAGCGCCGAAGGTCTCGCCGATGGCGGTCATGAACCCTCTGTTTACAAGCATTGCAGACAACACGCGGGAGGCCATGACATTTCCCTGGCCGCCGACACCGGTGATAATAATATTATAAGGGT
>JAUSOK010000062.1 GCA_030656035.1 Syntrophales bacterium | reverse complement strand
GCGTCCGGTCCTCGCCGCCCACCAGGCAGATGCCCTTTCCCAAGAAGACCTCCAGCCCGCAATGAGGCATGTTGTGCAGCGTCAGCCCCGGCTTCATTTTCTTTTCTTCATCCAGAATCACTGCAATCACATTGGCCGCGATAATATCGGCGACGACATCCGGATGCCCGACCTTGATACTCTCTGATGAAATCTGCATTGAATTTCTCCTTTCAGCGACCTGCGCCTGTCATGGCCCAACCGCAAAAACCCGCGCCGAAGCGCGGGCCAATATCTCATTTATTTCAGCGCTTTAGCACATTTATAACGCGGAGCAATTTACCATTAAATCACCGCATGCGGACGGGACATTAGCACATAAAAATTAAAAATCAAGTATTTTTTAGAAAAGGAAAGACAGGCGCGTCGTTTAAACGAAAAAAACTTCGTCATGCTCGCAGAGCTTTTCAAGGCACGCCTTAATCATCCACTTAAATGGCCATGCGATGATTTTCACGGTGCCCACAATGATTCTTTCCGGGATTGTGTATCTCGGGTAAACGATCGTCGCCATAGCCTGCTGATCTCCCATGCTGATGCATAATGCGGCTCCCCCCTTAGGCGTTCATTTCCGCCGGGGGGAGCCATTTGATCCACCTATATGCACACTGTGGTTGAATTTATTGGCAACTTATGTAAAGTACAAAAGAGCCTGTCAAGCCAGAACGTATATACAAAGGCTGACCGGAAGGCAGGTCAGAATGAATTATGAACAAGAATGAATGGGAGATGAAAGCATGAAAATCATCGATGTCCAGGTCCAGACCTTTACGCGGGAAGCCATGAAGTATCAGCCCAAGCTGCAGGACATTGAACGGATGATGCGCACCGTATTCAAGCGGGAATCGGCCTTTGTGCCCGAAGCGGAATTCATTGCCGGATTGAAAGCAGCAGGCGTCAAGGCGATCATGATGAGTCCCATGGGTTGGGCCAGGGCAGATCGCGATCCGGCGCAAATCAAGGAGATGCATGACTACATGGGACACCTGAAAAAGACCTATCCCGACACGATCTTGGGCTGCTGGGGCGATATCGATCCCAGGCTCGGCGCAAGCGGCGCCCGCGAACTGGAAAGGTGCATCAAAGACGTGGGCATGCTGGGAATCTATACCGGCGCCATTCTGACGGGAATACCGGTCAATGACAAGCTGTACAGGCCTTTGTTTGAGGTATGCGACGAAGCCGGCGTCCCGGTAAAACTGTCGGTCGGCATGACCGCCATGGGCCAAGGCACGCCCGGAGGCGGCGGGGTTCATCTAAGCTATGAAAATCCCATTCCCTACGTGGACGATGTTGCCGTCAAATTCCCCAACCTGACCATTATTGCCGCCCATTGCGCCTGGCCTTTTCACAATGAAATGACGGCCGTGATGATCCATAAAGCCAATGTCCACAACGAGCTTCACGGCTGGTCGCCGAAATATTTCCCCGCGGAACTGAAGCGGGAGATCAACGGACGTCTTCAGGATCGATTCATGTTTGGTTCCGATCATCCCTGGTTTTCCTATGAGCGCCTCTTGCGCGACTGGGAAAGCGAGGGGTATAAATCAGAGGTTTTAGAGAAGGTCTATGTTACAAATGCCCGGAGGATATTGAGGCTGGAAACATGAACGGCCACCCGCATGCGTTATGCGTTGAACTCATAGCGAGGCGGTCGATCGATGTTGCGCGCCGGGGTTGATCATCATCTGCCTGCGCCCTGATTTTTTAAACGGCTGAACTTCCCGTGAGGGGACGTTCGTTTTCGCCGGGCTTCCTGAAAATATAAAAATATTTTTCTTTTCATTGACACAAATAATATCCCAAAATGGTTGATACTATATGTCAATAAGCCGTGATTCAGGGCTGCAAAAAAAAACTTGCAAAAAGGGTTTTCTTTGATTATAAGCGGCGCAGCGTTGTTACACTCCTTTTTTTTCGTTGCGGTTTCGGACTTGAGATTCTTGAAGTGTGCAGGCCAGCGATGTCCATCCGCCGTGAAAATGCAGGGAAAAAAGGTTTTCCAATGCCGGAAACGAGCATAGATCGTTACATGAGGGGATGAACATGGCAAAAACGTTGGGAGATATCACACAGGAGCTGAACGAAAAGGTATTGACGCCGGCGAAGGCCGAAGCTGCCGAGATCGTCAGTAACGCCAAGGGACAGGCGGCTGCCATCGTGGCAGAGGCGCAGGCTGCAGCGGAAAAAGCCAGTGCCGCCGCCAAAAACGATGCGGACAATATCCGGAAACAACTTCAGGTCGATATGGATACGGCCGCCCGAAACTTCGTCATCATGGTCCAGGAGAAACTGGAAGCGGCTGTGGTGGTCCCCGTCGTGGATGGGGAGATCAAGGCCGCACTCGGAGACGCCGGGTTTCTCAAAGGCATGATCGAAATTCTCCTGACTGAATTTTCAAAAAGTCAGAACAGAGAACAACCTTTGGAGATCCTCCTGCCCAAACAGAATCAGTCCGAGCTTGAAGCCTGGTTCCAGGAGAAATTCCGCGAGAAGGCCGCCGGCTCTCTCACCGTGCAGTTTACCGACAAGATCACCTTTGGTTTCCTGATCGGCGTGAAAGGCCAGGGCTCTCATTTCAACTTCAGCTCCGGTCTTGTGGAAGCCTTCTCCAACTTCTGCTCGCCGCGCTTCCGCAAACATTTCTTTGCCCGTGAGGAGTCATAGGAGAACATGAGCAACTACTATTTTCTCATGTGTCTGCTCCCGCCTATGCCTGCAGCACTGGGAGAGAAAGTGCCGATCGGGTTTGGCGAGATCGCCGGCGCGATCAAAAGAAATGTCCATCCCGAACATCTTGATATTGTTTACGCCCATATTCAGAGCGTGGATGCGTTCAACTGGGAGCAAAAGGATCAGGGGCGCGAGCTCTTCCTCGAAGGCGGCCTTCTGTCCCAGGAGGACATGGCCGGCGCCAGGGCTCTGCCCGATTTCATCAGGGTCTTCCGTGAAGAAAAGGAACGGGGCATTCACCGCGCCTATATCTATGACCGGCTCTGGGAACTGTATTACAGCTCTGCCTATGCCGTGGCCGAGCGTATCGGCTGCCGGTTTCTGATCGATTACCTCTCCTGGGAAATCGAACTGCGGTCGAGTCTGGCGGCGCTGCGGGTCCGGGAAAAAGGCGGCAATTTGGACGAGCACGCCATTCTGAGCGCCTTCAATCCCCGCGATTACTCCAATTTCATTGCACAGCTCAAGAGTCAGAAAAATCCGCTTCAGACAGAGCGCTATCTGGATGAAGAGCGTCTGCGGCAGATCTACCGCTTTGAGGGGGGTTCAAGCTTCTCCCTCGATGCGCTGTTGGCCTACCTGTCGCGTTCGGCGATCTATTGTCGCTGGGAAAAGATCAGCGAGCATTTCGATATAGAGACTTACTTATGGCATGGAGGTTCAATGTGAACGATCCCACACGTGGTCGGGTTGTGGCGGTAAATGGTCCTCTCGTCACCTGCGAAGTGGACGAGGGCAGGGAGGTTCTGCAGAATGAGGTCGCATATGTGATGTGCGGCGGGGTACCGTTGAAGTCCGAGGTCATCCGGATTCGCGGCCGGCAGATTGACCTCCAGGTTTTTGAGAGCACAATGGGTTTGAATGTCGGCGAGGCGGTTGAGTTTTCCGGCGAGTTGCTCTCGTTGACGCTGGGTCCCGGAATGCTGGGCATGATCTACGACGGTCTGCAGAATCCACTCAAGGAACTGGTGAACGATCAGGGTTTCTTTCTGCGGCGGGGACAGTATCTTCCCGCGCTCGATGGAAAAAGACTCTGGGATTTCGAGCCTATGGTCGAAGCGGGGGCGCAGGTCCGGCCGGGGCACTATCTCGGCCAGGTGACGGAGGGTCTCTTTCCGCACCCGATCATGGCGCCGCTCAGGCTTCTGGGGACCTGGGACGTAAAGGAAATCAAACCCCGGGGTCAGTACACGGTCAACGATACCATCGCGATCCTGAAAAGCACCGATTCTTCGCAGTCGGCCCAGGAAGTGACTGTGACCATGAAACAGGAGTGGCCGGTCAAGATACCGATGCGCAAGTACGAGGAGCGCCTGCTTCCCGACACGCAACTGCTGACGCAATGCAGGCTCATCGATATCTTTTTCCCGATGGCCGAAGGCGGAACGGCCTGCATCCCCGGTCCCTTCGGGGCCGGTAAAACCGTTCTCCAGCAGATCATGTCGCGTTATGCCCAGACGGATATCGTGATCATCGTGGCCTGCGGTGAGCGGGCCGGTGAGGTCGTGGAAACGATCCGGGAGTTCCCCGAGCTCGAAGATCCGAAAACGGGCAAATCCCTGATGGACCGTACGGTCATCATCTGCAATACATCATCCATGCCCGTGGCGGCCCGCGAGGCGTCGATTTATACGGGCGTCACGCTCGGGGAATACTATCGTCAGCTCGGCCTCAAGGTCCTTCTGCTGGCGGACAGCACGTCCCGGTGGGCGCAGGCGCTGCGTGAGTCTTCTGCCAGAATGGAGGAGATTCCCGGCGAGGAAGCCTTCCCGGCCTATCTGGAGAGCCGTATCGCCGCTGTTTACGAGCGGGCCGGTCTGGTCAAACTCTACAATGACAACACAGGTTCGCTGACGATGATCGGCACCGTGTCTCCGGCGGGGGGAAATTTCGAAGAGCCCGTAACCCAGAACACCCTCAAGGTGGTCGGCGCCTTCCACGGCCTGTCGCGCTCCCGGTCCGACCAGCGCCGCTACCCGGCCATCGATCCGCTGATTTCCTGGAGTCTCTATCTGGGGCAGATGCATGCCTCTCTCAATACGCGTCATGAAAAATGGGTCGATTTCGTGCAGAAGGCCCATAACCTGATCTTCAAAGGCAGCGAAATCCACCAGATGATGCTCGTCGTGGGCGAGGAGGGGATTGGCCTAGACGACCTCGTCGTTTATCTGAAGGCGGAAATCATCGACGCCGTCTGCATGCAGCAGGATTCCTTCGATCCTGTTGACCAGGCGACCTCGCGGGAGCGCCAGATATCCGATTTTCTGCTGCTCATGGACATGGTGGATCATCCCTTCCAGTTCGAATCCAAGGACCAGGCAAAAGGTCAGATGACCCATATGCAGAATCTTTTTTTCCAGTTAAAATATTGTCCTTTCAAAGGGGAGGCCTATCAACGGTATCGCTCGGAGATAGAGGCCATTCTTGAAGGGAAAGGAGCGGCGGACTGATGATTAAAGAACATTCTCGCATCAACCGGATTCAGGGAGATATCATCTCGGTGCCGGCCACCGGGATCAAGAATGGCGAATTAGCGACCGTGAAGAGCCGGAGTGGGACATCTTTGGCGCAGGTCATCCGTCTGCGGGGGGATGACGTATTTTTGCAGGTTTTTGCCGGCTCCCGGGGCGTTTCAACGGGCGATACGGTGCGGTTCCTCGGCCATCCCATGCAGGTTGGCTTCGGCGACGCGCTGCTGGGCCGGATCTTTAACGGTTCGGGGGAGCCCATCGACAAGGGTCCCGGTCTGCAGGCGCTGCCCCGGATCAGCATCGGCGGCCCTTCGGTCAATCCCGTTATGCGCATCATCCCACGGGGGTTCATCGAAACGCGTGTGCCCATGGTGGACGTTTTCAACCCCTTGGTGGAGAGCCAGAAGCTCCCCATCTTTGCCGCAGCCGGTGAGCCGTACAATGAACTCCTCGCCCGTATCGGCATGCGGGCCAATGCCGACGTGGTCATCCTGGGCGGCATCGGCCTCAAATACGACGAGTATCTGAAAT
>JAUSOK010000057.1 GCA_030656035.1 Syntrophales bacterium | reverse complement strand
CGCGACATGGCCGGACCGATTGCCATGTCTTTTGTTCCCGCAGCAATCCGCTTGGAGATGATTTTTCCCGCTGCGGCAAGGGTGCCAAGATCGCCGGCCACGCCCATGTCAACCACCACGACCCGCGCACCGGCCAGACGCGCCAGTGCGTTAATCCCGGCCCCGCCCTGGACGAAGTTGTAGACCATCTGGACGGTCACCGCCTGCGGGTATTTGCTCACCTCCTGCGCCGTGACACCGTGGTCGCCGGCCATGGTCGCCACCGTCTTGCGGGTCACCGGGGGATGGAGCGAACCGGTCATGGCGGCCAGATCTTCGGCCAGATCCATGATCCGACCCAGCGCCCAGTGGGGCATCGTGAGCTGTTCGAGGCGCGTCCTGGCCTGATGCCGGACGGAAACATCCGCCGGCCTGATTTTATTTATCGTTGTTTCAAGCAATGTCACGAAAAGACTCCTTTACAATGTTCCCTTGATGCAAACAGGCAATCCGCTGACCACCAGGATCACGCAATCCGACCCGGCCGCGATGCTCTGGTTGCAACGTCCGGCAAGATCCCGGAACTGTCTGGACAGCGCGTTATCGGGGACGATGCCCATACCCACCTCGTTGGCGACGAAAATCACCGTGCCATCGAGCTCCGCGCATGCCGCGAGCACATTCCGGCAATGACTTGCCATATCGTCTTCCGTCAACGCCTGATCCTGTTTTTGGGCCTCAAAAAGCAGATTATTGACCCACAGGGTGAGGCAATCGATGACACGGACGCGACTTTCGCGGGTCTCTCTGAGCGCGTCGGGAAGCCCCAGGGGCGCTTCAAGGGTCGACCAGAACGCGGCCCGGCGCTGTGCCTGATGCTTGGCGATGCGCGCCGCCATTTCATCGTCCACGGAAGGGCAGGTGGCGACATAGGTCCGCGGCCCCGCCATCGACTCCGCAAGCATCTGGGCATGGCTGCTCTTGCCGCTGCGGCTGCCGCCGGTAATGAAGATAATCTGTGCCAAGTTTGGACCTCCGGGCATTTACAGCGGGGGGCCTGAAAACGGACCATGGTTAAAATTCTGCGCGATGAAAAAACCAATGGGAGGATGACGCTTTCCCATGGTCCAGGATAATGCAGAGCATATTGCCGCTGTTTGCGGGGGATGATAATCACAGATATGGAATAATTGTCAAGAACAGACCGGATGAAACGAGGAGACCTTTGAAGCATGGCTTCGCCGCAGTTCAAAATCTTTTCCGTTGACCCGACTTCCAGACGCCATCATGATGCATGACAAACCATTAACTGACAACGTTCAGGACATCGTTCATAGAAATAATGGTCACGACATCGTTCAATCGCAACTCTGAAACTGTCTGATATTGCGATGCCGTGATCTCATCACCGGTCATCGCAGTTGATACTTATACTCTTCGACCTGGATTGT
>JAUSOK010000045.1 GCA_030656035.1 Syntrophales bacterium | reverse complement strand
CAGAACCATCGAATTTTCAGGGGCATTTGGCCATAAAACAGATAAACAAATCGCGCAACAGGGGTTAAAAAGCACGATAGAACAAAAAGTTGAAGTCTTTGCCAAGCTTGGTCATTCGTTGAATATCACCTCGGTAGCCTTTACCCCCGATGGCCGGTATGCCATTTCCGCAGATCAGGTCAAAACATTAAGGCTCTGGGATGTAACGACGGGAAGGGAGATAAGGACGTTTAGGGGGCATACGGACCTGGTGCATTCGGTGGCCGTTTCACCGGACGGCAAATATGTGCTCTCCGGAAGTGAAGATAAAACATTAAAACTATGGGATATAGATACAGGAAGGGAAATAAGGACATTTGAAGGGCATACCAAACGGGTGGATTCGGTGGCCATTTCACCGGACGGCAAGTATGCGCTGTCAGGAAGTTGGGATTATACTTTAAAATTATGGAATATGGCGACAGGAAGGGAAATCAGGACATTCAAGCGTACAGGCGGGGAGTATTCGGGTTGGGTTGCTGCGGTAGCTTTCAGCCCTGATCAAAGATTTGTCGTTTCCTGCGGCCAGGATAGCGACATCGTAATTTGGGATATGGCTTCCGGCAGGGAGATTCAGAAATTAAAAGGAAAGTTCGGTTGGAATAAATCGGTAGCCATCAGCCCGAATGGCAAATATGTATCGTCTGCCGGGGGGTCCGTGAACCTCTGGGACACGGCGACGGGAAAATATCTGAATAACTTTAAGATTGGACATCGGGTGAACGCCGTGGTCTTTTCTCCTGATGGTCGCTATCTCCTTACCGGCAGCCAGGACGCCGCCAATGGCGCCATCGGTCTCTGGAATGTAGAAACAGGTACTGAGATTAAGACATTCAAGGGTCACAAAGGCGAGGTCATGTCGTTGGCCTTCTCGCCGAAAGGCGAGTTCTTCATTTCTGCCAGTCACGATGGATCCATAAGGCTGTGGGATGTAAATACAGGCAGAGAAATTATCCAACTCATCAGTTTCACCGACGGCGAATGGATTGCCATGACGCCTGAAGGTTATTTCAATGCTTCGGCAAACGGCGCAAAGTACCTCAATGTCCGTGTCGGCAACAAAGTCTATTCCATCGATAACTTCTCCGAAAGATTCTTCAATCCGGTGTATGTCGCCTCCGTGCTGCAGGGTGAAAAGGTGGCAACCGTCGCCGATATCAGGAAGGGCATTCTCACGCCGCCGGATGTCCGGATTACCTCCCCCGCGCCCGGCAGCCAATTCAACACGGACACTCTCACCGTTACGGTTGCGGCCAAAGATACAGGCGGCGGGATCGACGAGATCAGGCTTTATCATAACGGCAAGGCAATAGGCGAGGATACGAGGGCCGTCAAGATCGTTTCCCGGGGCAGTGAAGCGATCAGGGAATATACCGTTTCGCTGGTGGATGGCGTCAACACCTTCCG
>JAUSOK010000035.1 GCA_030656035.1 Syntrophales bacterium | reverse complement strand
TATTGAAAGTGTCCCGGACCATCGCCGATCTCGAAGAAAATGAACAGATCCGCGCCTCGCACGTGGCCGAGGCGATTCAATACAGAAATCTTGATCGAAGAATGATTTGATGTCTTAGCACTCAACACTTAATAACCGTTGCCATGTCTTGTGCTTTTCACAAAATCTTCACAATCCTGTCATCATACTGCAACACTTATTCCGTATGCTGCCGAAAAAAACATGGAGGATAAAAATGAATAAGTATTTAAAACAGTTGATCTTGACAGTGTTGTGTCTGTTCGTCGGCGCCGGCGCGGCCTTTGCCGAGAATATCGTCATCAAGGGTTCGACCACCGTGCTTCCCATCGCCCAATCGACGCTGGAGGCATTTATGAAGGCAAATCCGGGCAAAAATATCTCCCTGTCCGGCGGCGGGTCGGGCGAAGGCATCAAGGCGTTGATCGACAAATCGACGGACATTGCCAATTCATCGCGGGAAATCAAGGACAAAGAAGTGGAACTGGCCAAATCCAAGGGTGTGAATCCCGTTGCCACGGTCGTCGCCATTGACGCCATTGTTCCGATCGTCAATCCGAGAAACAAGGTCAAAAGCCTCAGTATCGATCAGTTGAGCCAGATCTACCAGGGTAAAATCACGAACTGGAAGGAAGTCGGCGGCGACGATCTTCAGATCGTGGTGATCTCCCGGGACAGCAGCTCCGGCACATTCGAAACCTGGGCCGAAATGGTCCTGAACAAGGCGAAGGTGACGCCCCGTGCCCAGATGCAGGCCTCCAACGGCGCCATTGTCCAAGCCGTTTCCAAAAACCGCTACGCCATCGGCTATATCGGGCTGGGATACATCAACAAGTCGATTAAATCCCTGACGGTCAACGGCATTGAGGCGACGATCGAGAATGCCTTTTCCAAAACCTATCCCGTTTCCAGACCGCTGTATATGTACACCAACGGGCAGCCGACCGGCCAGACGGCCAAATACCTCAACTTCGTATTGAGTCCGGCCGGTCAGGAACTGGTTGCCAAAGACGGCTACGTTCCCGTGGCGGGGACAAAGGCAGCGCCTAAAAAGGGAAAGAAATAATCCTGTCCCATATTCCTGTGTAGAGACGCGGGGCGCCCCCGCCTCTACAATTTTAATCATCCGTCGAAAGATACGGAAGGCAAATCGTGACCAGAAATCTCAAAGAATTCTTCATCAAGAATATTTTTGCATTTTTTGCATTCCTGTCCGTGCTCATCC
>JAUSOK010000029.1 GCA_030656035.1 Syntrophales bacterium | reverse complement strand
TCATAGATGGCCAGTTTGGGATTCCGGGCAATCGTGGTGGCAAGTTCGATCTTCTTGATTTCCCCGCCGGAGAGCTTGGCGTCCACTGGCTGGTCCAGAAAGGAAAGGGAACAGATGCCTACGCGTCTCAAAAGCGCCAGCAGGGTCGGTTCGTCGTCCGTTCCGGCCGCTATGGCCAGCAGATCCCGGAAGGTAATCCCCTTGAACCGCGCGGGCTGCTGGAAGCTGTAACTGAGGCCTGCCTCGGCGCGCTCGGTAATGGAAAGTCCGGTAATATTTTTCCCATCAAACAGGATGTCCCCGGCGGTTATCGGATTGATTCCCATGATCAGTTTGGCCAGAGTGGTCTTCCCGCTGCCGTTGGGACCCGTCACGACATAAAACTTGCCCTTCTCAAAGGTAAAATTGACGCCATCGATGATGGTCCGCACAGACGCGCCGTTGTTTGCGTCCGCAACGGGCACGGAAAAATAAAGATCTTTAAGCTCAAGCATGTGCAACTCCTTAAAATAATTGATGCTCCATGATATATTTGCGCACTTCGCAGATAGTCATTTCAAGGCTACAGGTAAGATCGCCCGCCCTTGTAGTGCCTCCGGTAATAGGCATGGGACAATTTGTCCGCGCGGATTTTCTTGCCCCTGCCGGGCGCGTGGATGAACTTCCCGTTCCCGGCATAAATGCCGACATGGGAAATCTTGCCGGTTCCGGAGGTTGAAAAAAATACAAGATCGCCTTTCTGCAATTTTTTTTCTTCGATGGGGGCGCCGGCTTCAAATTGATCGCGCGACACGCGCGGAAGGTCGAGTCCATTGAGCTGATAGACTGCCATGGTCAGACCGCTGCAATCGAATCCCGCCTCCGGAGACGTTCCACCCCAGAGATAGGGGACGCCCATATAACGCCTCGCGGTTTTTATCAATTCCTGCCGGAGATAAGCATCGCCGTACTGTGCCTGTCTGGCCGCGGTGTACTCACCCGGAGCGACGATATAAAACGCATCAATGACGCCGACGGCCTGAAGCAACTCGGCACACTCGCGCGCTTCCTGACGTGATGGAAAATTACCGAATTGAACCTTGTAGGCGCCTTTATCCGCAACGAAGTATGTGGCATTCAAGCCGCCTGCCTGCAAGGTTTCCGTCAGCCGCGCGGCATTCTCCACATTTGTAAATGCACCTGCCTGAATGGCGTAACCCAGCCGCGCCAACCCTTTCTTCGCCCGCGGTGCGCCGGCCGCTTCCGTTGTTTTTTTCACGGCGGGTCGCGGATGGTCGCCGCTTCGTGCGGCGCAGCCGGCTGCAATGAAAATACTCATCAGCATCAGGCAAAAGCCTCGGCCCAATGGAACAGTCTTCGTCATCACGATGCTCACTGAGTCCGGTTCTTTAGCAGAATGTGGACATAACCTCAAGTTGATATTCAATCAATCCTTTATGATATTCAAGATGAGCCCTCCCGTCAGAAGGCATCCCGGCCTCACATCAATATTATTGGCTCATGGTTCATCGGTCATTGACTTTGCCGTTGAATCGTCATAAGCTCCGCCCCCATGCTGCAAGGAGTCATACAGGCAAATCGCAAGATCTTATCCTGAAGGGAACAGATGGGCCGTACAAGGGATATCTACTGGGGATGGTTTGTCGTCGCGGGCGCTTTCCTCGTATTGAGCGTTAACTACGGAGCGCGCTACTGTTTCGGCATCTTCGTGAAACCCCTGGCGGCCGATTATCAGTGGTCCCGGTCTGTCATTTCTCTGGGCGCTTCCCTCAACATGCTGGTTTATTCGCTCTGCGCCATCTACCTCGGCCGGCTGCTGGATAAGATGGCGCCGCGCTGGATCATTACCGGCGGCGCCCTGCTGGCCACCCTCAGTCTGATCCTCACGAGCTTCGTCAAAACCCCCATGCAGTTCTACCTGGTCTATGGCCTGCTGCTCGGCGCGGGTTCGGCCTGCATGGGTGTCGTGGTCACCAATCCCTCGGTGAGCAAGTGGTTCATCCGCAAGCGCGGGCTGGCCATCGGCGTCACCACCATGGGCATCAGTTTCGGCACCATCCTGCTGACGCCCGCCGCCGGTTTTCTGGTTAAGGATTACGGCTGGCAAAGCGGGTTTCTCTTTCTGGGAGCCGTCACCTTTGTCGTCGGCGTCAGCCTCTCCCAGTTGCTGCTGGGTAAAACCCACCCGGAGGCTTACGGGATGTTGCCGGACGGAGAAAAAGACCCTACCCTGGTTGTCAAGATTCAGCCGGAATCGCATCAACCGACGACGCTGCCGGTCTCCCGAATACTGACCGATCGCCGTTTCTGGATCTTGGGCGGATGCTTCAGCATGGCGGTCATGGCCTTGATGTCTGTCTTTGTTCATCAGGTCGCTTATGCGCTGGACAACCAGATCGAAAAGGTCGCGGCCGCTTCATCTCTTGGGGCAATCGGTCTGGCAAGCTTCTGCGGCCAGTTTTTTTTCGGCTGGCTGTCCGACCGGATCAAAGACGCCAAATACGCCGCTTGCCTCGGGCTGATCATCATGGCCGTCGGGATGCTCATTCTCCTGGAGGCGACGACGGCTAAGCGCCTCTATTTCTATGCGATCATTTTCGGTTTCGGTTACGGTTCCCTGGCGCCGATGATGCCGATCCTTACAGCCGACCGTTTCGGTCGGCATGTCATGGGATCGGTGTATGGACTGCTGACATTCCTGATCGGGACGGGCGGTGCCGTGGGTCCGATTCTGGGCGGCATCATTTTCGACGCCCTCGGATCCTATACCCGTGTCTGGCAATTGAACATCGTCGTGCTGACCGTCGCGGCGTTCGTGATCCTGACGCTCAAGAAAGATCCTCCCGCTTCATGAGATATTTTGCTTGTTCGCTGCCTGCCGGAAACACGGTTGAAACGAGACCCTTGAAAAATGACATCACTGCCTGCGGACAACTTTCTTTTGGTTCATCCGGTTGATGCGTACTTCTCTCTCTTGCATCTACAAGTCAAGGGTTTTCGATTTCGAATTGAGGTGAGGATAGCCAGTCGAAAGCATCATAATTTTGTCCCATTCCTGCCACCTTCTATAGAATGTAAATAAACTCCGATATTCAGTGTCACCAGTTCTATTCCTAAGAAGATGCCTCATGACATTCTCCCATCTTGTTTAATCGGTAAACTTACCATCGGAATGGACCAGCGCCTCTTTCTGGCATGTCGTGTTCTGATGCATAAAAACCAAGTCCAAAATAATTACAAATAATGTGGGTTATAATACCCGCAGCTGCTATAACACCGAAAAAGATAACTATCTTTATTGAGGTCCGCTCAGTGTAGTCGTACAATTTGGCAATAGCCCAAAAAGCTAAAATCGTCATCGGTATGGCAACAAATATTCCCATTTAGCTTCCCATCCTATTCATAAGCTTCTGTAAATTATGCCATCTTGTCCGGCATTCTCAGCTCAATTGCTCTAAATATCGCTGCAATGTATGGCGAATAAACTCTATTTGGGCAGCCTTTCCAGGTCTGATCTACATAATTGGATGCTCTGTATTTATCTTCAATGGGAGATGTATCATATCTCTTTGAGACAACTCTTGCCAACTCCTCTTTAACTTCATATTCGTTTCCTCTAGAATTGATGATGATCAGGCGGTTACTGCGATTCTCTGCTGTAAACGTAGATCTTTTACCCAATGTATTGAAAATCCTTCCTTCTACTTTGCTACCAATAATACTCAGTAATCTTTCCATAGGATTCATTTCTACACCTCTTTTTGTGATCATCATTTCTCCTTATGGGTATCTCCATAATTCTGCGACAATCAAGCATTACTTCACCGTTTTATATTACAAAGCATTTGGAATATCGAATGAATTTCAGGAGCTACAGGCATTATGGAATCACAGGATTCTATTGCCGGAACTTTTTGTGATTTCAATGTCTTTTCATCCCTATCATAATCGGCAAAAGTCAACATACAAGACATTTTATCATTACACTTCATTTCCCATTCAATAATTGTGTAATGTAATCTATCATAACCTCTTTTTATTATTTCACCTTTTGAACTGCCTCCTTCTATTATATATTTTATGTGTTCATTTAATCCTCTCTTACTGTATTCCAATTTTGTCCATATCTTCACACTGTTTGTTGCAGTGTCTTTAATGCTATCTCTATCATAATAAAGAAGATCCCCGTTTTTGAATGTTGAAAACAAAATCCAATCTTCACAAAGGGCCTCTGTCACACAAAAACAAGTCAGCACCAATCCTGAGAAAATAGATAATAATACGATATTCAATGATCTTTTTGTTCTCATTTGTCATAGCCTTTGAATTATTATCCCGTCAGCTTGCAGGAGAAGAAAATTGTCATATGGTTATAAGAAAATAGAGACAACTACTTGATAATTATTTTGCTTCGTTGTGCCAGAATCATAAAAAACACGCACATAGCAATGTCAGCAGGTACAATATTAAATTTTATAGCAAATCGTAAAAATTAATCTATAGGATATATACATTATTATTACAGATAGTTATCGGGGAGTTAAATTTCAAAGTATTATGATGATAATTCCCTGGCACTGATCAAATAAATAGATCCCCACTTGAAAGGATGCGTGTCTTTCAAAATCGCAGGGGTGCTTGACTACAGGAAGGACTGCTCAAAAAATCCGATTGCTGATTTTCAAAATTGCAAAAACAACGGAAATGCTGACTATACCTACAACTGTTCAGTGGTGAACGATTATCAGAACTGAGGATTATGGATCGAAAGAGCATAACGTCCGCCTTCATCTTTCCGTGGTCCACCGCGGGACACCGATAAGGTGCGAGGCGTTGTTCGACCTCATTCGTTCATATCTTCTGATTTGCTTCCGGCAGATCATGATATTGGTTTATGAAGCCCTGAATTAAAAGGTGCTCCAGAACTGTCGGGGCCGATGGAGAATACACGACAAGGCACGTGACCTCAATCTCAGACAGCGAAATAGCATAATGGTGCCCCGCTGGAGGTACACCAGGCGTGGTTGGGCCATATTTGAATTGATTTGCAGTCGCGTCAAAATGATACGGCGTTGATGATCCGAACATTCGACCCCTAATGGATGATCCGCTTAGCTTGAGTTTCTTTTCAATCTTGCCTGAACTTCCAATGTATATGGGACTTAGGGCTCCCTTCTTCCAGATCACGTAGACCCCCGTCGTTTTTGCCGGGACAGATTTCATCAATCCGGCGCGTGTATGACTGCTGTGCTTAGAGTGACTGAATACCTTTGTGTATTGCTTATAAAGAGCGTCAAACGTGTCGTGTATTTCGGGCATATTCTTTCTCTCTATGCTTCTTATTGTCGAACAAGTTATTCTATAGCGATCCACGCCCCCCGGCGCTTTATCGTTGAGTAACTTTTTTGAAATTACTCAGAAGTTTCAGGATAACTCCACAACCCACGGGACCCATAAGGGCTCTATGCAATGACCATTTATCTGTTGTCTTTGCACTCGATGACTACCGGCTTTCCCTATCCCTCTCGAAGTATTCTGAAATGAACCCTATCTCAATTATTTGGGAAATAACATCAATGATTACGATCGAAGTCATATTCACCAACCCTATAAAGTACCCCAGTCCTTCTTTGTCATCTTCGTTTGCGTCAGCGCGGCACTATCAGGTTGAAAAGTTCTTCTGCCCTTTCTGGATCGAGGCGTCGCAGTTCTTTGACGGCATACATGGCGGCTGTCGGTTTGCTGTCGACGTAATAAGCAATTCCGAGGCTATACCAAGCGGAAGCATACTCCGGATTGATGCGCAGGGCTTGTCTATAGGCATCTATGGCGTCGTCGTAGCGAATGATGCTGTCGTAAATGATCCCGAGGTTGTACCAGGCTTCAGCATGCTCCGGACCGATTCGAAGGGCCTGACGATAGGCATCAAAGGTATCATCGTAGCGATGGTTGGCGTAAGCGTTCCGGGCTTTGGCACCCTTCGGATCGATGCGCAAGGCCTGTCGGTAAGCTTCAATGGCGTCATCGTAGCGCTTGAGGCGGCCGTAAGTGGCCCCGAGGTTGTACCAGGCTTCGGCATACTCCGGGTTGATGCGGACCGTCTGGCGATAGGCCTCGATGGCATCGTTGTAACGGTCCATCACATCTAAATGGATTCCGATGTTGTACCATGCACCGGCATCCTTTGGGTTGATGCGGACGGTCTGGCGATATGCCTCAAAGTCGTCATCGGCGCTCTTGAGCATATTTAAAGCGGCCTCAAGGCTGCGTGAGGTATACTCCGGGTTGATGCGGACTGCCTTGTTATAGTCCTCGATGGCCCGCTGATACTGGCCAAGGCCAGAGTAAGCTTGCCCCCTGTCTTTGTAGGCATCAGCATAATCAGGTTTTAGACGAATGGCCTCGTTGTAATCCTCAATGGCACGTTGGTACTGGTCGAGGTTCGCGTAAGTATGCCCCCGGTTGTAATATGCCTTCGCATCATCCGGTTGCAGGCGGACGAACTCATTATAGTCTTCGATGGCCCGCTGATACTGGCCAAGGTTATTATAAGCAACCCCCCTGTTGCCGTATGCAAAGGCAAAATCCGGTTGCAGTTTAATAGCATTGTTCAAATATTCGATAGCCTTTTTCGGGTCGGTATTTTTTCCCCCATCCAATAATGCGAGTGCCTGATTAACCCAATCCACCGCCGTGAGCCCTCGGGAGGCCTGCTGAAATTCCTTTTTTAACTCCTGGGTGCTTTGATTTTTTGCCATCAGCTTCTTGTTTTCCTGTTCGAGCTGGGCAACCTTCTGAAGGAGTGCCGTTTCTCTTTTTTGAGCATCCTTGAGCTGTGTCAGGTGGGTTTTGTCCTGAAGAAGTTTTTTCACCCTTTCTTCCAAAACAGAGGT
>JAUSOK010000027.1 GCA_030656035.1 Syntrophales bacterium | reverse complement strand
GTTGGCAGCTATCGGCCGAAAGGCAGGCCCATGCCTACAATAATCTGGCGCCGGAAAAGAAAATATTACTTGCAACTTTTGGCAGAAAAGATGTCACCTGCCAAGGTTCAATTCAACAGATTATCAACTCAAAAATACGCATGAACTGGAAGAAGCAATTTTGTTTGACAGGAGCCTGCTAAAAGTGGCAAATGAATGGCCGTCTCAGACAGGATCTTTTCAACCTCAGAGGTGTATTATGGCGACAACAGCGACAGAGGATTTTGGGATTTATCTGCGGCCCACGCGCTTTATCGACAGCGACCATCCGGCGGTGATTACATTTGCGCAAAAGTCCGCAGGGGACGCCGGCAGCGATATTGACAGGGCCATCCGCAGCTTCTACGCCGTCCGCGACCAGATCAGATACGATCCATATTGTCTCGACCTGTCGCAGGACAGATTCAAAGCCAGTGTGGTCCTGGAGAAGAAAGCCGGTTATTGCGTGGAAAAAGCGCTGCTTTTGGCAGCCACAGCCCGCTCCCTGGGCATTCCGGGCCGTCTGCGGTTCGCCGACGTCCGGAATCACCTGACGACGCAGCGACTCAAGGAGATCATGCAGACGGACCTGTTCATCTACCACGGTTATACGGAGATGTTCCTGAACGGCCGATGGGTCAAGGCCACGCCCACTTTTAACCTGTCGCTCTGCGAGCGCTTCGGCGTCAAGCCTCTCGATTTCGACGGCGAGCATGACGCGATCTTTCACGAATTCGACCGCAAGGGGAACCGGCACATGGAATACGTCCATGATCACGGTCCTTTTGCCGATCTTCCCTATGATCTGATCATGGACACCTTCCGGAAACACTATCCCATGCATTTCACACAGGACAAATCATTCCTGGCCGGCGATTTTGAAGCGGAAGCCCTCAGGGAGCAAAAAGGAAAAAAACTTGCAACCATTTGATTTTTTATGGCTGGGAGACAAGGATTCGAACCTTGATTCACGGAGTCAGAGTCCGATTTATTGACTTTCCTGTAATTGCCTTTTATCACAAAAAACCATTGACATTCCAAGATATTTTATTTATCTTTTTTGGGAGATGTTTATACTCAGGGCACCCATTTTTGATTTAAAGTGAGCAGAGCTTAATCCCGCCGCAGCACTTGTGTCGTGCAATGGGCGGCGCCGTAACCACCGGTAAGGTTGGAGAAGTCCATCCAGGATGCATCAACCCCTTCTGCCGCCAAACGTTGCTTGTAACCGATGCTGACACCATCAATCGCAAGAATCTTTTTCTTGCCGAGAGCAAGGAAGTTGATGCCGTATTTAAGTTGATCGGCATTGCTGACAGGAATCAGTTTCATGCCCATATCCCTCTCAAGAAATGTCTGAAACGGGATATTGGTGCTGGTCTTCCGGTAGCTGCTATCTTTCAGCTCGTAGAGGTCAACCAGCGATTGCTTTGCAGGATCTGCCACTTTTATGACCTTGCCGGAGGCATCCCGTTGAACGATCCGATCCGCCACAATCACTGCCAGGTTTTCATCAATGATGTTGAAGTAGGTGTCAAGATGCATCTGTTCCTGATTCTTCCATGAATCCTTGACCACCGCCACCCGTTTTGTACCGAATGCTTGAGCCTCCAAAAGCTGTCTGATCGCCTCGGCGTTGGTTCGCAAACCCTGCCCGATGAGGGCGGTATCGCCCGCCGGAATGAAGTCGCCTCCCTCAAGGCGGGCTTTGCCAGTAACCTCATAGACCGGGGTTATGCCGATCTTTCTGTAGGCAAAGCGGGCGATCTTGGTTTCCGGTTCGCGCTGGGTGGCGTTGAAGTGGCCGATGACCAGGCCCTTGGCCGTGGTGATGACCTGGTCACGCATGAAGTACAGGTTCATGAGCGGACCAGCCGAGTATGAGGCCTTCAGTCCCGTGTTCTGCCTGCCGGTGGAGGCAAGTGTTACAACCGGCTGTTCCAGGATCATCGTAAGAAGCTCGCGTGGATGCAGCTTCTGAATCACATCCTTCCGGTATTGTTCCTGGGATGCGGCCAGATTTTTCGGTAGGCCCTTTGTCCTGTAGCGCAGCGATTCCATGGCAAGGGCACGCAGTTCATCCAGCGCCGCTCCGGGCAGCGGGTCACCGGCAGTGTCAACGGTGCCTGCCAGCAGAATATCGGTCAGGCGCATGACCTTGATACCGTTATCGGCCATCAGGCAGATAAAGGACTGGTGCTCCCGTCTGGCCCCTACCAGCGAAAACGGGCGTTCAAAAAGAGCCGCTGACGGGTGGGTAAGACCGAAGAAAACCTCAACGCCCGGCGTGTGAACAACCACAGTTCTTGCCTGCCGCCACTCGGCAATATTGCCTACTTCAATTGCAGCAGAACGTAACAGTCCGACCTCAGGTAAGGTATGGCATTGTCTTCCATCTGAAATAGATTCTGCTGAAACCGGCAAGGTACAACAGAGATAGAGCAGCATGAAGAACAGAAGCTGGCTGAGCAGCAAATAACAGGAGGCAGATTTTCTTTCTAATTTGTTAGTCATGGTTTACGTTCCTTTCCGCACAAGATGTGCCGACTACAGCTTGAAATCAGAATACTTCGCCCAGCATGCAGCGTGCGCTTCCCCCGCCTATGGTTTCGATTGTTCTGATATCGATCGGAAGTATTATGCCGTACTTGGAAATCTGCTTTTTCTGTTGCGGCCTGAAGTTGTTATACGCTGTCTGTGACATGACGATGATGTTGGCATCTTTCGCACGCAGTTCAAGGATGTTGCCACACATATGCTGCATCTGCATGATAGTTATGGGTATAATCTTTTTGCCCGTCTTTTTCAGCTCTTTCAGCACCCGCATTCATTGATCTTGTACGATCAGCCTATGTGCAGATTTGTATTTGCTATCAAGGATCTCTGCGATGACAAAAAATCAATCGATCCGTAGGCTAATCAGGAAGCTAAATGGAGGTAGCGCCACACTACAACAGGCTGCTATTTATTGAGGTCAAATGGCGTTATCCGGCAGCTCTTCAATGATCCGGCCGTCTTGAATCACGATGACACCGACACCTGCCTGCAAGGCCCGTAGTCGTGCTTTCTGGGCCGCTCGTTTCAATGCAATTTCGGCATTGACAAAATCAGGATCGCGCTCCCTTTTTTTGTCGGGGGCAACCATTTTCTTTGCACTCATTGGTTCACTCCTTCTTCGATCAGGTTCGGCGTTGTGAAAGAATTGTCATAAAGCACCCATCCATCAACGATCGGTTTGTATATTTTTTCATAATTACGAAGACCAGCCGCAAATCTTCGGCGGATCGTCTCTTCGGGGACATTGTGACCGCCCGCTTTCACACGCTGCTGTACACGGGCGATGGCCAGTTCGGGTGAGGTCAGGCGCAGAAAAAAAAGTTTTACCGTAAAGGCTTTCTTTCGCCACACCGGAATATGCCGGGCATAGCCTCTGCCGCTCAGGGTCGTTTCAAAGGCAAAACTTTCTCCCTGGCGAACATGGTCAAAGATTTCCTCCAACATCAGCCGCCCTGCCTTAATTGCGGCCCGTTCCGGGTCAAAGGGCGCAAACCCGGCGGCAATCAAGTCCGCGTTGACAAAAATAGGGCAGTCGGCCTCGTTAGGCAGAAACTCCTCGGCAAATGTGGTCTTCCCGGCGCCGTTTGGTCCGGCGATTATGAGGATTCTGCTTCTTCCTATATGGCTCATTCCATGGCCTCACGGATAGTGCTGACATCCGTTACGCTGTCCAGCGTTTCCAGTTGGTTGCGCACGGGGTGCTTCGGGTCGTAGAGGCGGTCAACTTCGTATTGGATAACGGCTATCTCCTTTGGGACGTTTTTCATGCCCTGAATCGTGAACGATGATTATGATACAAACCGTAAACCAGGACGGGATGAATGTCAAAGGAACTTTTCTGCCATGAAACTGGAGAGAAAGGTTTAGGGTTCATACCCTCACGCCACACCGGTCTCCCCAGGCGCCCCCACCACCATACCCGGCGAGGTCTTTGCTGGAATCCTCAAATTGGGGCAAACAATCCATTGGACTATTCTGAGGTTTGCTGATAGCCAATTGAAACATACACTTTTGAGAGGGTGATTTTTCCGAAGATCGAGGGGTGGGGGCTCCTTCCTGTAACAAAGCATCGGGTGATTTTTACAGGCATACTTTGTTTCAAACGATATTCAATAAGCTCGGGATAGTCCGGTCGGGGAAAAAGCACCAGG